>NZ_CAXBOC010000332.1:0-6767 GCF_963976465.1 uncultured Cyclobacterium sp.
ATAAAATTTAAAACTAAATTCCAAGCTTAGACAGAGTTAAGATTACAGTCTCTTCCTTTAGATGCAAGGTCTATATCAAATCCATTATTCCCTGTTTCCTTACTGATAAGCAGTTGAATATAGCCAACAAAAATTGCCGCATTAGCCACATAAAAATAAGTAAGCCACTTATTGAAATTCTCGTAATGAAAATCTCTTGCACTGATTAACAGCTTATATCTTTCAAAAATATTTCTCTCGAAGTTATTATTTTCTTGTTCGCTCATTTTCGGACTTTACTTTTTTATTTTAAATATATCTCTTATTCCAAAACCGATGATCGTATCTTCATTAAAATACCTAGTAATACTCCTTAATATACCCATAAGCCCTATCAAACAACACCTTGTCCTTGTGCAATTGGTATTTCAATAATGCCTTTCGCAGAGATTTCTGCACCTCTCTTTCCCCTTATACTGTTTTTTGCCAGCCTGGAAAACTGACAACTCTTACAATGGCATCAATATCTGTCACAATCCTTTCCACTACCGCTGGTGTTTGGTCTGTTTTTAACTCCAAAAACAGTTCAGTCAGGGCTACTTTCGGTGTTTTCTCTTGAATTGTATCTGCCAATTCCTTTTCTGCCTGAACAGTTTCTTTGGCAATTTTGCAGAGTTCCTTTACAAACTCAATGGAACTTATCAATCCTTTCTCAGCTTTATCCCGGAGTTCTTCTAAAAGTTCACTGAGCTTTTTGAACTTGGGATTACCTTCGTGTTTTTTAAACCTATTGACCAGAATTTTTTCCAGTTTTTTTGCATTCTTGGGGTCTGGATTATTAAAGATGTCTTCAATCACATCCGCATCAAGCACAAACTCCTTCAAATGGTGGATTTCACCTACATGAATATTTTCATGTATCAATTTTGTAGTCTGTGCCCCCAAAGTCATCCAAAGAAGTTTCCCAATATTATCCGATGCGGGCCTTACGAATTCATATACCTGAGACAGCCATTTATAGTCTGCCTGATACTGGTTCAAAAGATTATCCGGAGATAAGGATTCCCAAAGTTTGCTTAAATATTTATAGTCTTTTGCAAATTTATCTTTCAGCTCATCCGTTCTGATGGCATTTTGTACCAGTTCTAAGCCTTTAAAACCGGCAATACTTTTATCTACACCATCAAAATGTGACATGGCATCTTGCACCGCCCCTAGTAACTTTTCTTTCAATTCAGTAAGGTTGGTAATGATCTGCTGAACTTTCTGATCATCAAATTCCAATGCTTTGGCCGTATCATCAAATACCCCAAAATAATCCACTATTCTGCCAAAATATTTTTGAGGAAATAGCTTATTTGTCCGACAGATGGCTTGTAAAAGGGTATGGTCTTTTAGCGATTTGTCCAAATACATGGTCAGTAAAATAGGGGCATCAAAGCCTGTTAGCAGCTTTGCTGTAACAATCAAAAATTGTAATTCAGCTATTGGGTCATTAAATTCGTCCACAATCCGCTCTTGTTGGGATTTATCCACTCCCCATTTTTGCTTAAAATCATAATCATCATTGGCAGAGGTGGAAATCACAACTTTGCTAGCCTCTGCAGGGAAATACTTGTCCAATTCTACCTTGTATAGCGTACAGGCATATCGATCTGGGGGAACAATCATCGCCTTGAAGCCGTGAGGAGCCACTTTCTCTTTGAAATGATTGGCGATATCCTCTACAATTTTTGATACCCTTTCAGGGGATTTAAGGAAAGCAGCCATTTTTGCTGACTTTTTATTCAGGGCATCTGCTTCTTCATCCGTTAATGCTGCTGCCTCTTTGAAGTTTTCAAAAAGCTGGTCTATGGTCTCTTTATCTACGTGAACATCTACCAACCGTGGTTCAAAATGCAAGGGCAAAGTAGCCCCATCCCGGATGGAATCCTGAAAGGTGTATCGGGATAAATATCCTCCCTCATCCTCCTCGGAACCAAATGCCCAAAAGGTATTTTTATCAGCTTTGTTTACAGGGGTTCCGGTCAGGCCAAATAAAAAGGCATTCGGTAATGCGGCACGCATTTGTCTTCCCAAATCACCTTCCTGGGTTCGATGCGCTTCGTCTACCAAAACAATAATATTTTCTCTGGAATTCATGTTGGGCTTGGCATCCCGGAATTTATGAATCATCGAAATGATGATTTTCCTGGTATCCTGCTCAAGCATTTTTTGGAGCCCCTTTATATTATCTGTTGTTTCAACGTTTGCAATATCAACAGCATTGAATGTTCCGGAAATCTGCGTATCCAAATCTGTCCTGTCTACCAAAACGATAACGGTTGGGCTCTTCAATTCTGCTAAACGTCTCAATTTTTGGGCGGCAAAAACCATCAATAAAGACTTTCCGGAACCTTGAAAATGCCAGATCAACCCTTTCTTTAGACGGCCGTCTTTAACCCTTTCCACTATTTTATTGGCCCCTTCATATTGCTGAATGCGGAGGATAACCTTCATCTTCTGTTTTTTATTATTGGTGCTGAAAAGGGAGAAATTTTGAAGGATATCCAATAGCCTTTTGGGATGGAGCAAATCCCCCATCTCTTTTCCAATTTCCCCCAAACCCAACCTTCTGGCCAAGCTTTCATCTTCATCTTCCAACCTCCATGGTGCCCAAAATTCTAAAGGAGATCGGATGCTTCCATAAAAAAGTGCTTTGCCTTCCGTTGCAAATGAGAGAATATTAGGATCAAAAAGCTGGGGAATGGCATTTTCGTATATATGATGGATTTCATGGGCACCATCCAACCAGCTCACACTTGGCCGAATGGGGGGTTTAGCTTCTCCTACCACTATAGGAATGCCATTAACAAACAATACAATATCCGGAATTTTAGTCTCCCGATGATGTACCCGGTATTGATTGGTTACGATGTATGTGTTGTTTTTTTATATCATCGAAATCAATGATGCGAATGGGGACATGTCTATTATTCCCCCCAAAAGGCATGGTCTTTTCGCCTGCCAACCATTTGAAAAACGCTTCATTTGCTTTAACCAAACCGGTTTGACTAACAGAAATAAGAATAGCCCTAAGCTTATAAATCACTTCATCAGCCAATTCAGAGTTTAATGTGATTTCGGGATTTAGTCGAATAAGGGCATCTTTTAAATCCTGTTCTAAAAGTACTTCATTAACCGATCTGTTAAGATCATTGGGGGATTTATAAATCCATTGTGTTCCGTAAGTCGAAACAGGCTCTGAAAAGTTGCCTGTATTCAAATTTAGCCCACTCAGTAGGTGAATGATATAGTATTCTACACTGTTGAGTTCGTTAAATGACATGATTTCGAAATTGAATTTTCTTTATATAGTTCCTAATTGGTATTGAAAAATTAATCATCCTGGTTTATTGGAAATCGGGATCTGGATACCAATCATGTTTTCCACCGGTGTATAAATATCCACTTCAGTTTCCGGTGTCTCTATGGTAACAATTAATGCATATCTTACCTCTTGATTGTATTTATCTAAGACCTTTCTACTTTTATACCAACCTCCTTTTGGATAAACGGCGAGGATATTTCTGGAAGCCAAAGTAGCTCCGTTAGTTTTCAGAAAATCTTTTTTGATTGACCCTTTACTTCTAACACGTTCCTTGATGGTCCAGTCTTCACCCCTCAAACTTGGAGTATCTGAATCATCTTCCATTTCAGCCGCTGCCGAAACCCTTCTTTTGAATTCAGAAGGTGTCTCATCCTCCCTTATCAGTTTGAATTCCAACGAATGCGAATGATAGGAAAAATCTCTTGCGTATTCCCTTGCTCCCGGATTGGGTTCAATAAAATAAGATAAAGTGACCTTAATGGTAACCTCTTTGTCGTACAAGGTATCTTGCAAAATATCTGTTGGCCAAGGAATTTCGTACAAGTGATACTCATTATACTTTACCTTGCTTCCTTCTAATCGATAGGGGGCAATGTGTGCCTCTGAAATTAAAGTTAATGTATTATTTGAACTGTTAAGTGCCCTATCAAGATTGGGAACCCCATATCCCACCGATCTTAATAGGCTTCTTCTTTCACCTTCTCTAACCAGGTCAATTCCATTGAGCATTTGAGGTGTCCAATTTGCAGAATGAACCATCAATCCCCTGATTGTTTCTGGCCAATAATCTGGGTAGGCTGTTCTTAATTCCGCAGCCATTTTAGCCGCAAAAGCAGTAGCTGAACTTGTCCCTCCAAACGGTCGAAATAGCCTTCTCGAGAAATCCTTGTCTATAGAAAGCGGATCTAGTTCGTCATGAGAATAAACAAAATGTCCATCAGTTACTGCATTCCCTCCCTCTAAGACCAAATCCGGTTTATTGGGCCATTGGGTTTCCCACATTTCAGATGTTGAATTTCTCGGGGACATTTCTCCCAAACTTGCTATTGGACTATAACGACCTGGGCTGGATAATCTATCTTTAGCTGTGAAGGCACCAATGGTCAGAATATTATAAGCTTGCCCGGGATCCTGAATGCTTTCAATAAAGTTTTTGCCTGGGTAATCTCCACTGCCCGTAAGTTCAACATTCCCTGCACTTACAATCACTAATTGGTGATTGGCACCTTCAAAAGTATTTCCAAACGCAATATTATCCAAAGCACTGGAACTGGAACTTGGTCTTCCTGACTTGATCAGGCCATCGTTGGTGACAGAAAGACATACTATGCGCTTTACTCCTGGATTTGAAACCGACACCGCTGCAATCCCATCATGATAGATAATACCAAAAAGTTCTTTATCAGTAGCGGTTGAAGGGTGGACCACTTTAAATGACTCTATTCCGTGATAAATCCTTATGGGAACGTTACTTGAGATGGCCTCTGTCAAATCCCCAAAATATACCAATGCTGCCATTCCAGTCCCATGCCCACCGTCGATACCTGTATCCTCAATTCCCCAACTTGGATTCCAAGAATGAAGGTTACTACCTTCCACAAAGGGCTCCAACAAGGGATGTCCGTTTGTCAAGCCCGAATCAAATAAACATACATAAACCCTATCCTCCCTTTCCAAATTTTCTACTTCTGTCCGGGAAATCAAATCAGCCATCCACTCTTGTTCAGTTTCATAGGTAATATCCGAGGCAGTAAGAAAGTCATTGATTTCTTGGGGTCTTCGCAATTCTGCCAAGGAATCCAACAAAAAAACGGAGGATGCCAATTGAACTGCTGTTCCCTTTACCATGCGTATGACGTGCTCGGGGAACAAAAGCTTTCTTGAACCTGAAATCATTCCTGCGGCTTCCAATTGTTGATCTATTTTATTCTGATCATAGACAGATCGTCTAAACCACACTTCCCACCATACATTGGCATTGCTTGCAGGAAATGAATAGGAATCTATATCTACCCAAAATGCTTCTAATGTTGCTAATCTAATCTCATCAATATTAGCTATTAGAGGTTGGGCTTGCGGAGTATCCGTTTCTTCACCATCTTTTTTAGTGTTTTTTGTTAAAAATACTTCTACTCTGTTTAAAAAATGTAGTATCCCCTTTTTGCTAAGCATTACCAAGACCTTATACCTTGACTCAGTTCTACCTCTATTGCCTAGCTCTTCTTTGGATATTTTAAGTATTTTATATTTATCACCTGAATCAGAATGTAGCTGTTCAAATTTCAACTCATAACCCCAAGCCGAAAAAAATTCCACATAGATCACCTCGTCCCGAATCAGTCCATCAGGAATTTCCTCGGTCTCACTGAGTTCAAATCTATCTCTAATTGCTTGTATTTGGCCCTTAATTCTATTGCCATGAATAGATCTATTTCGTGATGCGATTGGAAAATCGGTTATAACCGGACGAGGATAAGTATAAGCCTGCCCTGAAGCAAACCTTTCAATTCCGATTAAATGTTTTTTGGGTTCATTTGCCATCGATTACCTTCTTTTGGAGAGGGCATCGATGAGATCTTGTGGGTTAAGTTTGTTTTTGCCACCCAAAATCATGGCTTTAATGGTTTCATCACAAGCACGAACGATGTCCGAAAAGTTATGTCCTAAAAATTGTTTAGCTATATTTTCTAAAACCAAAGGCCTTTCAAAATTAAAGGCTTGAAGCTGCTTTTTAATCATCAGTTGAATCTCCCTTTCTGTCGGCATGGGAAATTCGATCACATCATCAAACCTCCTGAATAAAGCCTTATCCAACATTTCAGGTAAATTGGTGGCACAGATTATAATACTGTTGCTCTGGTCCTTTTCAATATTGATCAAAAAAGAATTCAACACCCTTTTAATCTCCCCAACATCTTGACCCATATTCCTATGGCTTCCAATCGAATCAAACTCATCAAAAAGATAGACACCGCGGTGATTGACCATGGCATCAAAAATCACCCGAAGTTTCGCAATGGATTCCCCCATAAACTTGGAGACCAAACCATCTAACCTTACTATAAAAACTGGAATGCCCAACTCTCCAGCAACAGCTTGTGCTGTCATTGATTTTCCACAACCCGGAGGGCCAGTGAGAAGCAATTTTCTCTTTGGTTGAAGGTTATATTGCCGCAGCAACTGCCAATTTTTTTGTTCTTCGATTAGTTTTTCAAGTGAAGTTCGGGTTGGAGCATCCAGAACCATATTCGGTAGCTTAATGACCGGCTGAAATACATCCAACAATTCTTTCAGATCCCTTTGACTGGGAAGAATAGGAATGGTTTTGCTTCGGTCTGCAAAGAATTGGTTTCTTTTCAACCTGGCCTTATCAATCAGCAATTTTAGTTCTTGCGCCAGACCGGTATGTCCTTTTTGG
>NZ_CAXBOC010000333.1:0-6761 GCF_963976465.1 uncultured Cyclobacterium sp.
TTGCAATCTCACTGTCGTACTTGGCCAGCCCTTTTTTTAATGCTTCTGCCAAATCATTTAAAGATGCCCTTTCACCGTAGGCCACATTAAAAACTTCAGAAATAGCAGCTCCTTCAACAACTTCCGGAACGCCCGCAACTGAGGCCTGGTATGCTTTCAATCGCTCCTTAAAAACAGCTGTCGGTACTGCCGCAGCCAATTGATTGGCCTGAATCACATTGTCGATATAGGTAAAATCCCTGGAGTAGCTCCCATCACCATTGATTTGAGGGCTTTGATGCGCTATCAAACTGGAAACAAATTTAGGAATTACGGCAGCATAGGCTCCATTGGGATCTTGTCTTCTCCCAAAAACATTAAAGTAGCGCAAGCCTACCGTCTCTATGCCATAGATGTCTGAAAAGTTCTTGGCAAACAATTCATCTACATATTTTGTAATGGCATAAGGTGAAAGGGAATTCCCTATCACATGTTCCACCTTGGGAAGGGCTTTATGGTCCCCATAGGTAGAAGAACTGGCAGCATAAACAAAACGCTTTACTCCGGCCTCCTTGGCGGCAAAAAGCATATTGACAAAGCCAAGAATATTCACTTCTGTGCTGGTAATGGGATCTGCGATGGATCGTGGCACTGATCCTAAGGCTGCCTGATGCAATACATAATCGCAGCCTTCCACCGCTTTTAAACAAGTATCCCTGTCCCTGATATCCCCTTCAATTAAGGTGAAATTGGGATTGCTTTGTGCAACTTTCAAATTTTCAATTTTACCGGTGGCAAAATTATCCAGGCAAACCACGGTGTTTCCGTTTTCCAATAGTACGTCTATTAGATTGGAGCCGATAAAACCTGCTCCGCCTGTTACCAGTACTTTACTTTGTTTGATTTGGTAAGCCATAAAAATATATTATGATATTTATTAAATATTTACAGTTAATTTTTTCTTTCCGTCCAAGTAAACCGGGTTTACTTATGCTTTTCGGCTATAATCGTTGCTACATTGAATGTTTTGAGCATTTATCATCCATTTAAGAGGTCTATCATATGCTTGATAGCAATGGATTTTTTAACGCGCACTGCCGGAAGTATCGCTTCATCCAAAAATGCGTTCATATGACTGTTTACCATATCATAACCTGCCAATTTTGAAAATGCCACTCCGGCTGAAAATCTGGGATTGATATCAATTAAATAATACTGCTTGTCTCTTTCGATAAACTCCATATTGACACAGCCATTGATTTTTAAAGCCCGGCCAATCGTGGAAACCATTTGACTAAGCTCCTGATTTTCAAAAATTTCTACAGTCATCCCGGCACCATTTTTAGTTCTGAGTAACTCTTTACGGGGTATAGAAAAATCGATATTAAGGGAATGACTTCTAACATAATCCACCGTGTAAATAGGGCCTCTAATTACTTCCTGAAGCAGGTAATTTTCTTTATTCTGAATAGCATCAAGTCCATATTTATCGTAAACCCATACTATCCCTTCACTGCTTCTACCATCCAAGGGTTTGGCAATTAAAGGAAATGGTAAATCGGGTAATACAGTATTAAGCCCATAAGTCTGAATTGCGGGGAAGTCCGTTTTATTAACAACAAAAGCTGCTAGGGCCATTTTATTTCTGGCAACAGCCAAGGCCCCGGGGCCGGGTATACACAGTACCACGCCAAGCTTTTGAAAGACCGATCGATTTACATTGAATACATCCACTTCAACATCCGTTAAAGGAAAAATAAAATCAATGGCTTCCTCTTTGCAAATGCTTTCAATTTTTTCAAGGTATGCTTCAGTCCTTGTCACCAAGGGAACCTGATAAAAGGCATTGTATTTTCCGGTTACGGCGTGCCAGTTTCCGGGGTAGATGTCACAACCTATCACCCTTGTATTTGCCCTACTTTGTAATGCAGTAACCACTGCATCCGAAGCAAAGGATCCTATGGCCGTTACCAATACTGTAATTGTACCTGTCATATGATCAAATAAATGCCAAGCTCAACTTGGGAAAGTATATTGCATTTTAATATTTTTTTCATCGACTTCTTTTACCACAAAGCCGATTTTTTCATACAGGGCAACTGCAATGGTATTTTCCTTCCAGGTCTTCAAGCTAATGGTCTGCATGCCCTCTTTTTTTATTATTTCTATCGCCTTAATAACCATTTTTTTTGCGATCCCCTGGTTATGAAAACCTTGTTTTACGGCAAGCATTGCAATATATGCATTCTTTTGTTTTTGGTCATTGGCATAAAACAGTGTCACTCCATGAACTTCCTTTTCATCAAAATGAATCAGCACATGTCCAAGGGTCAAAATTTTATCAACATACGCTTCAAGGGAAGGCAAACCGGATTCCATTCGTACCCTTTCGGTAAGCGGAGGTGAAAAAAAATCATCCATCTCTTCAAGCAATTCAACCACATCTGAGGTATTGTATGGTGAATCAGGAAGCTCATCAATAGTAAACATAAACACAGAATAAAAATGATTCAGTGATTGATTTATAGTAGGTATCGGAATTAATACGATAATTTTGGCCCACTGGAAAAGAAATAAAAAATGGAGTATTTGTACATCCGGCCAAGGTTAAAGACACATTTTATGATTTTTTTATCTTTATAATCTAATTTTGCCAATTGCTTATAAAAGAGTGCGAGTCGGTGATAAAGCATTCCTTTAACCGGTTGATCAAAATACTTAATCATCTTTTTTCTTGAAGCGACTGAGTTCAATACTCGGTTATATTTAGGTTGCCCACCATGGATTCCCCCTTCATGAATGCGGTAATGGGCACCTACAAAATTTAGGTAAGCAGCTTTACCCTTTTCCAGCAATAAGGCTATTAATAAGGCATCCCCATTCAATACTTTGATACCTTCAGGATTTTTCACCACATTGCGGAAAAGCATAGTCAAGGGTTGTACCTGAGTACTAAAGGATTCTTTAAAATTTAAAATATAACTGTCTTCGAGAAACCTGGAAGGATAGAAAAAAGGGGAAGCCAATTCCTCTCCATATTTCTTCTTAAAATTATGAAAAGTAAAAATCACATTCGGATTTTCTTCCATAAACTGCACTTGCCTGGCTAATTTATCCGCTGCAGTCCAATAATCATCTCCTTCACATAAGGCAATGTACTTGCCTTTGGCCCTGGGAATATTAAAATTAAAATTCATCCCCCGGACGCCTTTGGAATATTGGTTTTCATCCGGCCGAACAGGAAAAATAAGGTCTGGAAAACGTTTCCTATAGTCTTCAATAATCGCTGAAGTCCCATCCGTAGAGGCATCATCATATATCAGGATTTCATAAGTAAAAGAAGTTTCCTGCATAAGAAATCCTTCCAAGCAATCCTTTATATAGGAAGCATGGTTGTAGGTGGTACAACAAATGCTAACCAACGGTTTTTTCATAAAGTAATTTTCTTTTTAGTTATACTAGCTCAACCTTGCAGTAAAACTAAATGCATTCAGGTAATTTATTTTTAAGAATCAATTGTTCTGAACCCGCAACAATAATCTGCCTATCAATTCAACTTCCTCTAAGCTCAGGTCGCTATATAAGGGCAGGCACAACACCCTTTTGGAAATGGCATCTGTAAGGGGTAGCGGTTTTGCCTGCAAGTATGGCAGGGTAGTGGCCAGGGAAGGATAAAAATACCTACGGGTAAATATTTCATTTGCCTGAAGCCTTGCCATGCTTTTCAGAAGTTGTTCTTCCGTATCAAATACCAAAGGATAATAGGCATAATTTAAACTTGCGTCTTTTTGCCATTCCGGTTTCCGCGCTTTCAGGTTTCTTAGCACCTTGTCATACCTTTCTGTTAAGGCCTTACGCTGGGCATGGATCTTTTTCACATGTGGCAAATTGGCCAGTCCCATGGCGGCATGAAATTCAGAATTTTTTCCATTGATCCCCAACTCTGCAAAGGCTTCCGGACCATTGAATCCAAAATTCCGCATATAGGCCATTTTTTTAAGCAATAGCGGATCCTTTGTCATGACCAGACCACCTTCTACAGAATGGTACAATTTGGTCGCATGAAGGCTACAAGTGGCGATGTCTCCAAAATCAAAGACAGCTTTTTCTTTAAGCTTGACACCAAATGCATGTGCCGCATCATAAATCACTTTGAGTTTGTGTTTTTTCGCAATTTGATCAATGGCATCCACATCACAGGGGTTGCCATACACATGGGTAGCCAAAATGGCACAGGTCTCCGGGCCTATGGATGCTTCAATCTTGCTAGGGTCAATATTCAAGGAATGTTCATCGATATCCACAAATACCGGTTTGCATCCTTCCCATACAATACTGCTGGTAGTGGCCACAAATGAAAAGGGCGTGGTAATGATTTCCCCTTTTAGTTCCAGTGCTTTAATGGCCAACTGCAGGGCAATGGTGCCATTGGTCACATACAACAAATGACGAATGCCAAGGTGCTCCTTTAACTGCATCTCCAGCTCGCTGGACAGTGGCCCCATATTGGTTAACCAGTTCCGTTTCCAAATTCCTGAAAGGTATTTTTCGTACTCGGCTTGAGGAGGAAGAAATGGCTTGGTAACAGGAATCATTAATTTTTCTTTTTTATCAAATCCAAAGCAAAATTCAGTTGGGGGCTTTTCAACGCATAGTTTAAAAGGAAATAAAATACAAGGCCTACAGCCCCTGCTAAAACTAACTGCCAAAGTTGAGAATTATTTTGCAATACCAATGTTATTCCCCACATTAATCCTGCCATCAATCCTGCCTTTATAAGGATAAGGGCAATATCTCCCAACTGCTGTAAGGTGGTATATTGAATCATTCTACTGCTATAATGGGTATTTACCATAAGACTCATTAAAGAGGTAAAAACACTGCTCCAAACCAAACCGTATATTCCAAATTGGAAGCCAATCAAAATACTTACTGTAATGATTGCTTTTTTTATCAACTCCAGTTTTAAAAATAAATCACTCCTACCATATACCTTCAATACATTGATATTAAAAGAATGAACCGGATAGAACATTCCGGACAAGCAAAGGATTTGGAATAATGGAACGGCTGGTAACCATTGTTCTCCTAATATTAGCAAAAACAAAGGTTTGGCCAATGCTGCTGCCCCCAACATTATTGGCGCTATCACAAAAAAGGAAAATTGGATCAATTGCCGGTAAATGATAGCAATACGTTCCTTTTGGTCCTGAATTTGAGATAGCAAAGGATAAGAAACCTTGCTAATAATTGAGGTAAACATGGTTACAGATTGGTTATTGAAAGAATGTGCCCGCTCATAATAGCCCAACTCCTGCACCGCAAAGAACTTACCGATTATCAATTTGTACACATTCTTATAAAAGGTATCGATAAGCCCTGAAAGCATAAGCTTGTAACCAAAATTATAATGGTATTTTAGTTTTTCTTTGGAAAACAAAAAGCCGGGTGTCCAGGAAGAAGTTAACCAGAGCATGATAGAGGTTCCAAGTTGGGTGCACATAAACATGCAAACAATGCTCCAAACCCCAAAACCCGCATAGCCCATCCAAATACCTACCGAAACCCCTAAAATGGTACCCGGCACCTTACATTTCATGACTTGCTTAAACTTCATTTTCTTGTTTAGCATGGCCAATTGCACGGCAGAAAAGGCCGAAATGATAAAGGTAAGGCAGTACACCCTGACAATTAATTCCAATAACTCCTGCTCAAAAAACGAGGCAATCAGTGGGGCCGTCAAATAAAAAAGGCCGTATACTAACACACTCAAAGCCAGGTTTAAATAAAAAACAGTGGCATAATCTGACTCATCTGCATTTTTGGTCCGGATCAGAGATGCTGATAGCCCGCTGTCTACCAACGAATTCCCCAAGGCAATAAATACACTGATCATGCCCACTAAACCAAACTCTGTTGGACCAAGGAGTCTGGCAAGAATCACTGAAGCAATAAAGGACAAACCCCTGAGTACAAAGGTCTCTGTAAAGGTCCATAAGATGCCCGAAAGCGTCTGTTTTTTTAATGACATATAAGCTTAATTCAACCTAAGGGTTTGTACCAGCTTATCTTTTGAAAAGGCCAACTACTATAGCTTTGTTATAATTCGGGCAAAGTCGCGCTTCCACTAAAGTCTTGCGTCCACTTTTTCCTTATTCAACACGGCCTTTACATCGTATACCACTAAGTTTTTGCTTTTTTGAATGGGTAAGGCTTTGAATTCTTTGTGTGCCACTGCCAATACCACTGCAGAATATTCCTCAAGTGAAGGGCAATCCTTGCCACCGATAATGTCCACACCATACTCATGCTTTACTTCGGCAGGGTTTGCCCAAGGATCATATACATCTACATCAATATCAAAATTCCTCAATTCTGAATAGATATCGATTACACGGGTATTGCGTACATCCGGGCAGTCCTCCTTAAATGTAAAACCTAGGATCAAAACTTTACTGTCTATGACTTTTAAGTCTTTGCGCATCATATGCTTGATTACCTCAGTGGCCACATGCTTGCCCATGGAATCATTTAATCGACGGCCTGCCAATATAATCTCCGGATGATACCCTACTTCTTGGGCTTTTTGAGCCAGATAGAATGGGTCTACACTGATACAGTGACCACCTACCAAACCGGGTCTAAAAGGAAGGAAATTCCACTTGGTTCCGGCAGCCTCTAATACTTCCTGGGTGTCAATGTCCAGTAGATTAAATATCTTTGACAACTCATTGACAAAGGCAATATTGATATCCCTTTGAGAGTTTTCAATCACTTTGGCA
>NZ_CAXBOC010000334.1:0-6753 GCF_963976465.1 uncultured Cyclobacterium sp.
TACATTGGGACAGGCATGTACTTGATTCCATTCATTAAGTACCGATGTTTTTGGGTCTTTGCCCATTCGGGCTCCTCCCATTTCGTGGATGTCCAGACCCGGAGCACGTTTGTCGTCCCTAGTGCGGATATTGGTGAAACCTGCCGCCTCAAACATTTCCGACATTTGCTCCAAATAATCCTTGATCATGGCCTCATCATTGTCGTCATAATCCATGGCAATTTTCAATTGTGGTATACCCCATTCATCCTTTAGTTCGGAGTCCAGGCTTACCTGACTTTCTTCTTTAGGAATGGTTTCCCCCATCATGTGGGAGCCCATGCGCCAAGGACCATACTCCGGTGCCTTTGCCATGGATTTTTCCAGCTCATCGCCTATGCCGGAATAATCACTGATGGTTCGCCTACTGGAACTAAAGCCCGCTGCATAGCCTCTTAAAAAGTCTGTTTCTTGTTTGTGGAGGTTCCTGAACCTGGGGAAATAACCTGAGGTAGGTCTTCTTCCTTCTGTAGTGTATTCCTTCAACCCATCGTATTCTGCAGAGATGCCTGCACGGTAATTGTGGAAGGCAACATATTTCCCTAGCACACCACTGTCATTGCCAAGACCATTGGGAAAGCGGCTGGAAGTAGAATTCAGCAAAATTAAATTGGTATTCAAAGCGCTTGCATTGACAAAGATGACTTCTGCATAGAACTCCTTCATCTCTTTGGTTTGGGCATCGATCACCCTTACTCCTGTGGCCTTTCCTTTTTCATCATCATAAATGATAGTGTGTACCACTGCATGGTGATGCATGGTAAGGTTGCCTGTTTTGGCAGCCCAAGGAAGGGTGGAGGAATTGCTACTAAAATACCCGCCAAATGGACAACCACGCTGGCAAAGGGTCCTGTTTTGGCAAAGGGTTCTGCCCTGCTTGGCATAGAATTCTTGGTTGCCGGTGATATGGGCACAGCGTGCCACTACGATTTCTCTTTCAGGGTAATTGTTTTTCAGGAACTCCTTAAAGTATTTTTCTCCGGCAGTTAGTTCAAAGGGAGGTAAAAACTCCCCATCCGGCAAATTGGGCTTGCCGTCTTTGTTACCGGATACACCAATGAATTTTTCTACATGGCTGTACCAGGGTGCCAGGTCTTTGTAGCGTATGGGCCAGTCTACTGCAAATCCATCTCTGGCGGGACCTTCAAAATCAAAATCGCTCCACCGTTGAACTTGTCTGGCCCAGAGCAGGGATTTTCCTCCGGTTTGGTAGCCCCGAATCCAATCAAATGGTTTTTCTTGAACATAAGGATGCTCGGTATCTTTAACGAAAAAATGCTGTGTATCTTCTTTATAGGCATAACACCTGCTTACAACCGGGTTTTCCTCTTTCACATTTTGGAGAATGGCACCTCTATGCTCAAGTTCCCAAGGCATGCTGTTGGTGGTGGGATAATCTTTGACATGCTTTACTTCCCGGCCTCTTTCAAGTACCAGGGTATTCAATCCTTTCTCACAAAATTCTTTGGCAGCCCAGCCTCCACTTATTCCGGAGCCGATGACGATGGCGTCATAGCTGTTATCTTTTTTGCTTTTTATATTCAAATTGGCCATTGAGTCCTATCTAATTTATGCGTTTTCAATTAATTTACTGCCATAAAAACGTGCAGGAACCAGTTCGTATGGCTTTATTTCTGTCATAAAATATTCAGAATTAAGATATCCCTGCAAGGCAAAACGTTTGGTGGTATTCAGGAATTGGCGGGTATTTCCGGCTTCACTGTCATTTTCTCCTTCCAAGGCCATTCCTTTCACTATGGCTTCTTCGGCTTCTTTTTGGTCCATTTTAGAAAATGCCTTGCCATAGGTTTTCTTTGAAAAATCATCCCAGCCTTTAAGCCCTTTTACAAAACCGTTTTGTTGATCGGGGTTCAGACAGTCGTTACTCATAAGCAGCACAAAGTCCGGAATCATCAATTCTTCGGCTTTTTTAAGTGTGGTGCCGGGAAATATGGTATTGGTCACTTGGCTTAGCAAAGCATGATCGCTTTGAGTAACTTTTAGGTTTTGATAGGCTTGCAAAATGGATTCCTCGCTGAAGTTGCAGGCAGGTATCATGACTGCCCCTCCGGTAAGAATCGCTAATTGCTTCATAGCGGATCTTCTATCCATAATATTTTTTTGGTAAAATGAAAATACTGGAACAAGTTATTAAATTTTTGATTAACAGTCCAAGGTTTTTTTCATTGGTGGTACTTTCCCTTAAAAATGGTTTAATTTTACCGTTGAAACTTAACCACCACTATTATAAAAAGCGAAAAATGAAATTAACACTACAAGTAATAGTAATACTGCTTCTTCCGTTTGGGCTTTTGGCGCAGACGAGTATTAAGGTTTTGGATGCTGATTCTCAAGAACCTGTATCTTTTGTTACAGTAAAGGTAGACACCCGAAAAGCGGTGACTGCCAATGAGCAGGGAGAATTGACAGTAGACTTGACTGAGCCTTCTAATTTGCTGTTCTCACATATTGCCTTTGTTGACCAATTAGTTTTGGTGCCGGCTTCAGGTGAAGTAACGGTTTACTTGGAAAGAGGAGAAAATGCTTTGACAGAAGTTTTGGTCAGCTCCTTTGAATCTGAACGGCCATTGCTGGAGCAGGCTGCCGGAATCGCCAGGGTTGCAGAATCGGATTTATATCGGTTCAATGAAACCTCCTTGGTTCAGGCTTTCAACACAAAGCCCGGAATACGGATAGAGGAAAGAGCTCCGGCCAGTTACCGGGTTTCTATCCGAGGCAGTTCTTTGCGTGCTCCTTTTGGGGTAAGAAATGTGAAGGTTTATTGGAATGGCATGCCTTTCACTGCTGCAGATGGTACCACTCCATTGAACATGCTTGACTTATCCAATATTCAAAATACAGAAATAATCAAAGGTCCTGCAGGGAGTATCTATGGTGCAGGAAACGGCGGTGTAATCAGCTTTACCAGCAAGGAGTCCATAGATGAAAACAGAATCAGTGCTGCCCTATCTGTAGGTGACTTTGGACTGGTTCGGTACCGCCTGGGAGTTGATCAAAAATTGGAAAATGGTGGGGTTTCTGTGGCCTATGCCAGCCAAAAATCGGATGGGTACAGAGACCATACGGCCATGGATAGAGAAGTCGTGCAAGTAACCGGTTACTATCAGCCTTCAAAGAAACAGAAGCTTACAACACAAATCCTTTATTCCGACCTTTTCTATGAGTTGCCGGGAGCTTTGACAGCAGGTCAGGTGGCAGAAAACCCACAACAGGCAAGACCAGGTTCTGCAGCCCAAAATGCTTCGATCAAACAAAAATCCATGTATGGTACCTTGTCTCATGACTACAGGTTTAACCATAATCTGGACAACAAAACCTCGCTTTATATCAATACCACAGATTTTGAGAATCCTTTTAACCTGGATTATAAAAAAGAAACGCAGTTTAGCTATGGCGGTAGAACCAGTTTTACTTATGATGACATCTGGGCCAATATTCCGGTCAGACTTATTGGAGGTGGAGAATACCAGCTTTCCAAGACTTCTGCTCTGAATTTCGGGAACAATGGAGGGCAGATTGATACCGTCCGCTTTGGGGATGAGTTGCTGACCACCACTGCCTTCCTATTTCAGCAATTAGAAGCAGAGCTTACCGATAACTTGCTTATGACCCTAGGTTTAAGTGAGAACTTTTCCAGTTTTGATATCGCCAGAAATATTGACGCGATCAACGGGGTACCTTCCAATGCCAAGCGGACATTTGACCCTGTAATTGTACCAAGGGTAGCTTTGTCTGCAAAACTAAATCCCAATTCAGCCTTACATGCTAGCATTAGCTCCGGTTTTTCTCCACCAACCATAGATGAGGTAAGAACCAATGAGGGATCCATTAATTTGGATCTGGAAGCTGAAAAAGGAGTGAATTATGAACTGGGTTACCGTTCCAGCTTCAATAAAGGAAGGGTAAATGTGGATGGTTCGGTTTTCTATTTCAAACTGGATGGAACCATCACCCCCTTTGTGAATGAGCAAGGCGTGGTACTCTTTAGGAATGCCGGTGCCACCAATCAGAAAGGGATAGAGTTGATGGTAGATTATGCCTTGATCAGGAAACAAATGGGATTTGTTCAGGAGGCTAAAATTACCCATTCATTTACAGGTCACTATTTTGAATTTGTGGACTTTGTAAAAGGGGACACTGATTATAGCGGAAATGACTTGACAGGTGTGGCTCCACATACATTGGTGAATCAATTGGACATCAAGACCAAACCAGGTTTTTACCTGAACTTTACCCACCAGTTTGTGGATGATATACCCCTGAATGATGCCAATACAGTTTTTCAGGAAGCATACCACTTGATGAATTCAAGGGTAGGCTGGAGAGGAGATGTAGGAAATGCCCTTGATCTCGAGTTGTATTTTGGGGTACAGAATTTAACCAATGCGACCTATAGCTTAGGGAATGACCTAAATCCATTTGGGGGAAGGTATTTTCAACCAGCTGCGATAAGAAACTTTTATGGCGGAATAAAGGTTGGACTAAGATATTAACAATCTCAAAAAAGCAATTATTTATGAACAACAGGCCTGTATTCAATATAGAAGAAGTCAATAAAATTATACGCAATAGGAGGTCTCAATTTGTGGCCAAGTTCAAGGAAAATGATCCTGTTGATGACGGGGTCATTAAGGAGCTATTGGAGAATGCCAACTGGGCACCTACACATAAGCTTACAGAACCTTGGCGCTTTGTAGTTTTTTCAGGTGAGGGCTTAAAAAAATTAGCCGATTATCAGTCTAACTTATACAAAGAGCGTAGTAAAAGGACAGGCGTTTTTAAAGAAGCTGTATACAATAAGTTGAAAGAGAACCCTTTAAAGGCGTCTCATGTAATTGCCATTGGCATGAAGAGAGACCTGCGGGCAAACCTTCCTGAAATGGAGGAGATTTCTTCCGTAGCCATGGCTGTTCAGAACATGTACTTAACTGCTAGTGCTAGAGGCTTAGCCGGCTATTGGAGTACGGGTGCTCCTACATTTTGGCCGGAGGCAAAGGGCTTTTTTGGCCTGGGAGAAGAAGATATGTTGATGGGTTTTTTCTTTGTGGCCAAGCCTTCCTCTGATGGTTGGCCTGAAGGAAAGAGAAGCCCAATATCTGATAAAGTGACTTGGATAAAATAACAATGGTTTTTTTAAAAAAACTATATCAAAATCCTGCTTTGGCCTTTTGTTGGCTGGTCTTGTTGGTGATGGGAGCATGTAGTGAAGACTACCTTCCCAAACCTACGGGCTATAACCGAATTGATTTGCCAGAGCGGGATTTTGTTTCATTAAATAAAAATTTACCTTATAGGTTTGAACATTCCGCCTATGCGCAGATTGAAAGAGATTCCTTTAACCTTGATGAAGAAACCTGGACCAACGTACATTACGCAGGACTAGATGCCCGAGTGCACCTTACCTATAAGGAAATCAATGGTGATGAGGATTTGCTCAAAACTTATCTGAATGATGCCATGAGTTTGACCTTCAAGCATCAGGTCAAAGCTTATGGAATAGATGAAGCTGTTTTATTGACGCCCAAAGGTTATAGCGGCTTTGTCTCAGAGCTAAGCGGGGAAGTGCCTACTCAGTTTCAATTTTTTGTTACTGATTCTACACAACATTTTTTACGGGGAGCGTTATACTTCCAGACAGCAGTGAAAAATGATTCACTGGCACCCATAATTGAATACATCAAAGTTGATATGATGCATTTGATGAATACACTTTCATTTGAAAATGTCAGATTAAAGTAGTATATTTAGAAGTATATTTGTACCCTACCACCGGCTACTTTTTATATTTACTAGCGCCTAGCAACCTAGCGCCTAGCAACCATTCCAATTTTATTAAACAATTATTTACATTTATGGCTACGCCTAAATTTTCTAGACCAAAAATAACCTTTCACCAAGACTTAAAACAAAGGGTTGGAGAATATTTTAAAACTCATAACATTGCCCGATCAGGGAATATTGACCTTTTCATAAAGGCAGGTATCATGGTTGTGTCTTTTCTATTGCTTTACGTTCATTTGGTGTTTTTTACACCACATTGGGTATTAGGTCTTATAGAGTGCTTAATATTGGGTGCTTTGACTGCTTTTATTGGTTTTAATGTAATGCATGATGGTGCTCATGGGAGCTTTAGCGATAAGCCATGGCTCAATTCTTTAGCAGGAATGTCCATTAATTTTCTAGGTGCCAATGTTTTCATGTGGAAAACCAAACACAATGTGGTTCATCATTCCTATACCAATGTGGATGGGGTTGATGATGACTTGAATGCAAGGCCATTTTTACGCCTTTCACCTAGTCAAAAGAAATTTAAAATCCATCAGTTTCAACATTACTATTTTATTTTAACATATTCCCTGTTATACCTTTATTGGGTGTTTTTCACAGATTATAAAAAATATGTAACCAGAAAGGTCGGAGTAGTGCCAATTCAGAAAATGAAATTATCTGACCATATCAGTTTTTGGGGTTTTAAGGCCCTTCATTTGGTACTGTTTATTGCCATTCCGGTATATATGATGGGTTGGGTGCCATGGTTAATAGGCTTTTTGGTCTACAGTCTTTTTGCAGGTTTATTGTTGAGGCCCTATTACAAAAACTTGATATTTATTTTGCTGCTTTGGAGTGCTGTTGTGGCATATAGCAGAATCTATGTAGGGGTACATTACCCGTTAGATATTGTTAGCGGATTAA
>NZ_CAXBOC010000335.1:0-6705 GCF_963976465.1 uncultured Cyclobacterium sp.
AATCAGAAAAGCCTTATTTTTTGATGGTTAATTTCCCGGATGCCCATTTGCCATTTCAAAATGAAGTCGAGGGGCTGCCAACCAAAAAAGTAGATAGAAATAAAATCCTTGAAACCTTACCCTTTGTGGGAGTTAATAATGAACGCTTGCTGGATCAAACAGAAGCCTACTATAATTGCATGAATCGATTGGATGAATCTATCGGAATGTTGTTGGATAGTCTAGGTGATATGTCCAATACCTGTATCATTTACCTAAGCGATCATGGGGCCCAATTTAGCAGGGGGAAACTTACCAATTATGAAGGCGGTTTGAAAATCCCCTTTATTATTTCCTATCCTGAAGTGATTAAGGAAACTGGTTCAAGCAAGGATGAATTGATCTCTGTAATTGATATCTTACCGACTGTTTTAGATCTTGCTGGGATTTCAGGTGATTTTAATTTTCCAGGTAGGTCCTTAATGGATTTATTTACAAAGGATGGGGATGGGACAAGTTGGAGGACATATCTGGGAGCAGATGGAGAAGGTGCCTCACCTGTATTTTATTACCCTAGAAGGAGTATAAGGGGGGAGCGATACAAACTTATTCAAAACATCGATGTTGGCAGAGGGGAATTTCCTGCTTTTTCCGCCTATGCTGATCCTGATTTTGGGTCCGGTGCTACGATTGAAGAAATTGCAGCTTCTGACGAAAGGATTCGTCAGGCATATGAAAGGTGGAGAAAGCCTCCTGAATGGGAGTTATATGATCTACAGGAAGATCCCTGGGAATTTGAGAATTTAGCTGATAAACCAGAATTAGAGACAGTTTTAGTATACATGAAGGAAGCACTTTCAGCTTGGAGAAGGGATACAAATGATCCGTTTTTATCAGCAGAGAAAATAAGAAAATACACCTTTGAAATGGATTCAATAAACAACCTTTACCCCGATCATAGTTACCGAAAGGTAGAGGGATTTAAATGGGATTACTTGGATTACCTAAACAAATAACCGTTAGTTATTATGAAAACCTTTTGGGCGAGTTTCTTTTTTTTCCTTTTGCCGGCCTTTTGGCTGAGTTTCTTCCCTCAGAAATCCTCAGTTAAAACGGTCAAAAATCATAAGGTGGAGATACTTCATCGCTACATTGCCATTGATAATGTATGCGCATGGCCAAACCTTACAAAGCTTGGGGAGGGGAGTATTCATGCAAGTATCTTTAACCAGCCCAGTCATGCCAGGAGAGAAGGCAGTGTGGAGGTCTGGTCTACATTGGACGGAGGCAGATTTTGGAATAAAACAGGTGTTGCTGCACAAAATGAAGCAAGTACCAACCGCATGAATGTAGCCGCTGGTAGAAACCAAGTAGGTGATTTGGTAGTTGTGGCTTCTGGGTGGGAATTAAAAGATTCAGGATCTGCGGAAGGCAGCAAAGAGCTTGTTGGCGTGCTCCGTGCCTGGGTGTCGTTATCAGGGGATGCTGGAAAAACATGGGAAATTTATAAAAATGGTTTTCCAATAGCAGAAAACGGAATGACCCAATTTATTCCTTTTGGGGATGTTTTAGAAGCGGCTGATGGAAGCTTAAGGGTACTTGCCTATGCGCAATCACTAGATAAAAGCATCAATAAAGTATCCTTTTTTAGGAGTGATGATCAGGGAAAGTCCTGGATCTGGGTGTCTCATTTAAGTGAAGGAAAAGGGAGTACATTATTCTCTGGGGAACACAATGAAACAGCCTTTTTTCAGACGGGTCCCAAAAACTGGATAGCAGCTGCCAGAAGATGGAAAGCAGGAGCTGCTATGGATTTGTTTTTGAGTGAAGACGATGGAAAAACCTGGGTATTGAAGCGTCAATTGACCGATGAACAGCAGCATCCTGGTCATATAACAGCCTTAGCAAACGGAGACCTATTGCTCACTTATGGAAATAGGAAAGAAGGTCAATTTGGTGTGGCTGCTAAGTTTAGCAAGGATAAAGGTAATACGTGGTCTGAGGAATATATACTGGTAGATGACCTTAATAGCAGGGATTGCGGCTATCCATCAAGTGTGCAGTTGGAAGATGGAAGCATTTTGACAGCCTTTTATGCTGACGGTACTGAATCGCATCAAAGGTACCACATGGGTACAATAATTTGGAAAAAACCTGATCAGCCATGAAACCCTTTTCGGCAGAAGAAATACATGGGGTTTGGGGAACTGTATTGCTCCCCATTTTAAAAGACCAGTCCATCGATTGGGAGGTTTTAGAAAATGCATTGAAATTCACCCTTGATGCCGGCTTAAATGGAATTTATACCAATGGGTCGGCAGGAGAATTTTTTAACCAAACAGAAGCAGAATTTGATAAATTAAGTGAATTAGTAGCACAGGAAGCAGAAAATGCTGGTGTCCCTTTTCAATTGGGTTGTGGACATTTCAATCCGCTCCTTTCTCTTGAAAGGGTAAAAAGGGTGAAGTCACTTTCTCCATGTGCCCTTCAGGTTATTCTACCGGATTGGATAAAAACCAATAATAAGGAAACGCTTAAATTCCTGGAAAAGACAGCAAGTACTGCAGCCCCTATAGGACTAGTGATTTACAATCCACCACATGCCAAAAAAAAGCTTCCTCCAGAGGACTATGCAAATATTTTAATGGAAGGGTTACCTGTAGTCGGATGCAAAACAGCGGGAGGGGATAAAGAATGGTATTCAAAAATGAATAACTTACCCAAGCCCTTTTCTTATTTTATCCCAGGCCATTTCATGGTTACTGGCATCACTCAAGGAGCGAAGGGGACTTACTCTAATATAGCCTGTATGCATCCTAAGGCTGTAATAAAGTGGTACCGAATGATGGGTGAAGAACCTGAACGAGCTCAGCTCATTGAAAAGCAGCTTTTGTTGTTTTTTGAGAGAGAAATATTGCCGTTGATATTGGAAGAAGGATATTGTGATGTGGCCATAGATAAATTTTTAGCCGGTATTGGGGATTGGTCAATGACTGGAACTCGATTAAGGTGGCCTTATACAGGTATTGATCCAGAAAGAATAATAAATAAACGAAGAAAATTAAATAAATATGTTCCTGAATTTTTCAAGGGATTAGATTAAAAAAATAACCTACTATCCATTATGAAAGCTAGCTTTTTACTTTTAATAGTTATTTTCCTTCAGTTGACCCCTGGTTATTCTAACGAATCGTTGAAAGATTCTTTAGAAGTAGAAAAAATTTGGGACAAGGCGCCCCACAACGCCTTTCCTGATATGATCAGGTTTAAAGGATCATTTTATATTGCCCTTAGGGAGGGGAATAACCATATGCCAGATAAAAGTGGGTCCATCAGAATCTTAAGGTCAAAAGATGGAGAAGATTGGCAAAGCGTTACCTTGTTAGAAGAAGATGACCGGGACGTTAGAGAGGCTCGATTGTCAATTAAGCCGGGCGGGCGTATTATGGTGTTGACTGCCGTTGGTGTTTATGAAGGTGGGTATAAAATTTTGTATCCCATGGTTTCTTTTTCTGATACCAAAGGAGGGAATTTTTCTTCCCTACAAAAAGCCACCATGGATATGGAGCCTTCCCTTGATTGGATATGGAGCCTGACATGGCATAAAGATGTGGGATATGGGATAGTATACCAGAATAAAGTGGAAGGATGGGAAGTGCACTTGTTAAAAACCACCGATGGGATTAACTTCAAACATGTTTCACAATTACCGATTGATGGTAATCCCAATGAATCCACTATAAGGTTTGATAAGGAGGGAAAGATGTATGTTTTGGTTAGAAGAGAGGCAGGAAATAAGATGGGGGTACTCGCTAAAAGTGACGCTCCTTATAAAGATTGGACTACCAAGAAATTAACCAAGCAACTAGGAGGGCCCAATTTTCTTTTTCTGGATAAAAATACCCTTGTTATGGGGACTAGGGATTATCGAAAAACTGGTGCCAAAACAGTAATTCATTTGACAGATCTTGAGGGAAATATCAAAAAAAGCATGGACTTACCAAGTGGTGGAGATACAAGTTATCCGGGTATGGTAATTTATAAGAATAAGCTGTGGTTTGTTTATTATTCAAGTCATGAAGAAAAGACCAGTGTTTACCTAACTAAGATTTCGCTTAAAGAATTAAGCCAATAATAATTTTTGGCTAGATAAAATAACACAACAAATTAATAAAACTCATGAAAAAACAATTGCTAATAATTGCTGTACTGATTTTAAACAGCTTGTCAGTTCATGCTTTTGATCCGGCGGATAGTACCAAAGCAGTGGCACCAGCCACTAAAATCAAAGATTTTATTATTTATCAGGATCAAAGCTATTATTCCACTTTTCCTTCTGTAGTTAAAAAGAACAATGGGGAATACCTGGTGGCTTTTAGAAGGGCCCCGGACAGAAAGGTGGTTTTCAAAGAAGACGGGAATAGTCATGTAGATCCAAACAGTTATTTGGTAGGGGTTACTTCCAAAGATGGAGAAAACTGGACTGAAGAACCAGAATTGATCTATTCACATGCCTTTGGTGGTTCACAAGACCCATGCTTGTTACAACTAAAGGATGGAACCCTTTTATGTGCCAGCTATGGATGGGCATTTTTGGAAAAAGAGGGGTTGGAAAATATTAAAAAGCCACACTTTGCCAATAAATACGGAACAGTATTTTTAGGAGGATACCTTGTTAAATCCGTAGATGGAGGCGAAACTTGGAAAGGCCCCATATACCCTCCTTCCATCGCTCCTGAAGTAAACCACGCCCCTATGGGTAATAAAGTTCCGGCCTATAACAGAGGTGCCATGTACGAAGGAAAAAGCGGAAGAATATATTGGGTAGTGGCAGCAAGTGATTCTGAGGAGAAAAGAAAAACCTCCAACTACCTCTTGGTTTCAGATGATAAAGGCAACACTTGGGAACACCTAAGTACAGTGGCCGTGGATGATGATGTAGTTTTTAACGAAGCTTCTGCATACGAAACACCAAAAGGAGATATTGTTGCTTTTATTCGTACGGCCAAATACGATGATCAAGCTGTAATTGCCAGATCCAAAGATGGAGGCAAAACTTTTGAAAAATGGGAGTCTATGGGTTTTCAAGGGCACCCCCTTCAAGCGTTAAGATTGCCGGATGACAGGGTGTTTTTAGTCTATGGCTATCGGCACAAGCCTTACGGTATCAGAGCTAGAATTTTAAATCCTGAATGTACTGATTTTGCCACTGCAGAAGAAATTATTATTAGAGAAGATGGTGGCAGTACAGATATTGGGTACCCATGGGCTGTAAATATGGGAGATAATAAAGTATTGGTTACTTATTATTTTAATACTGACAATAAGAACAGGCATATTGCTGGATCTATCCTAAAGATAAATTAAGGGAATAAGATTTATTCCGGCGGCTGAGCGGAGCCGAAGCCATAGGGAGATATTCGTCTCAAGCCTATTCCTTCGACTCCGCTCAGGAACCGGTTATTGGTTTACCTCTTGAATAATAGATGCTGTATGGGAATCTGCTGAAAGAGCGAACCCCTTCTACCTTATTTTATGAATAGGTTAATCTTGAAAAAAATAAATCTGTAATTCCGGCGGCTGAGCGGAGCCGAAGCCATAGGATGATGTATGCGTCATACCTTTTCTTTCGACTCCGCTCAGGAACCGGTTATTGGTTTTATATTTCGTACCATCTAAGCGACTTCCTGAATATTTACTGTTTTCCTAAAATCTGAGGGAGTCATTTTCTTTAGTTTTTTAAATTGCCTGTTGAAATTGGCTAGGTTATTGAATCCGCAGGCATAGGCAACCTCGACGATATTCATGTCTTCCTTCGCTAATAGTTTACAGGCATGGCCTATCCTAACGGTATTTAGGTATTCAATAAATGTGATTCGGTATTGCTCCTTAAAGTAGTTACAGAAAGTTGTGACCCCCATATTGGCCATGGCAGCTATTTCCGAAAGTGTAATTTCCTGATCAAAATTATTTAGTATATGGTTTTTTATTTTGGTAAGTCGATCAGAACCTTCAGGTTCACTTTCAATGAAGCCGGGACTTGCTAAAAGTTGGTATTCTTTATTTTGTGATAGGATATCAAATATGGACAATAGACTTGAAAGCCGCTGAATACCATTCATATGGATCATGTCTTTCATTAATTCAGTAATTTTCTCCTTAGTCTTCCCGGTAAATGCCATACCTCTACTGGCAAGGCCAAGAATATTTCGGATATTTTCCATTTCGGGAATTTGTAAGAAATCCGCACCTAAAAAATCCGCTTGAAACTGAATGACTATTGCCTCAGCTTCCTGATCTGCCTCTCCATTGGTGAAAATTGGATCATTAACCCATACATGTGGTAAATAGGGGCCCATGCAGACCAGATCACCGGGTTCAAAATTGCCGATATGATCTCCAACCATTCTTTTGCCGGTGCTTTTTAGTACCAAAACCAACTCATATTCCGGGTGATAGTGCCAAGGGCAAGGGAAATAAGTCCCTTTTTCTTTAAATACTATAAATGATTTATCAAATTCTTGGGGCAGCCTAACTTCGATGGTTTTCATAGTCTAATCAGTTAACCCTATTAATTTAGCGAATTTAGATGCAAAAGAAAACTACAGAATGGCAAAAGGTAAAATACTTGTATAAATTTAGATATAAGGGTAGGAATTTAATCCCCTTGTTCTAAAGAAAGGATGTAATACACCATAGTTTGTGCATTTTCCAGGCTGATGTGGG
>NZ_CAXBOC010000336.1:0-6634 GCF_963976465.1 uncultured Cyclobacterium sp.
AGGCCAATGAAATTGTAGGTAATTATGGTGCCCAAGTTTCTGAAGAAGAAGTAAGCAATGAAGAAGACCGTATTTTATCCTTTTTTGACACCCCTGATCCTGTATCAGATCCCATTTCTGAGAAACTGAAAAAGGAAGATTTAAAAGTAGCTGCGGGTGTTTCAGTAGCCTTGAAAAAATTCGTTGAGGACCGGAAGCTTGATGGCCTGGCCTATTATTACAATGGAGAGGCCCAAAGTGAAACCCAATTGGTGATGTCCAACTTAATTGTTGGCAATTCCCTATTGACAAGTTCAGGTTTTCCCATGTGTGGAGAGTCTGACTTAAAATGCTGTATAGCCATGTTTATCATGGACCGTTTCGGTATAGGTGGAAGTTTTGCTGAGTTTCATCCGGTAGATTTTAAAGAAAACTTTGTTTTAGTTGGGCATGATGGTCCACACAATATATCGATTGCTCAGGGCAAGCCAGTGCTTCGAAGTCTGAAAAAGTACCATGGCAAACCCGGTTTTGGTGCAGGAGTGGA
Organism: uncultured Cyclobacterium sp.; assembly: GCF_963976465.1. Lineage (NCBI taxonomy): Bacteria > Pseudomonadati > Bacteroidota > Cytophagia > Cytophagales > Cyclobacteriaceae > Cyclobacterium > uncultured Cyclobacterium sp. The sequence continues at coordinate 527 of NZ_CAXBOC010000336.1, forward strand.
ATTTAAAATCAAAGAAGGCCCCATTACCATGTTGAGCATTAGTTCAAATTATGAAGGGAAATTTAAGTTTGTTATTGCGGAAGGTGAATCAGTGGAAGGCCCTATTCCTCCTACAGGAAATACCAATACCAGAGGCTTTTTCAAACCAGACGTTCGCACTTTTCTGACCAACTGGATCAAGGAAGGGCCAACCCATCATTTTGCCTTGGGCATAGGTCATCACGCAGCAAGCATTCAAAAGATTGCCAATTATTTAAATATAGAATCGGTCATAGTAGTCTGAACTTAATTAACGATTAACCCAAAATAACTGACTATGAAAACACTTATTAAAAGTTTTGTTTTTGAAAGAATGGGGACTATAATTTTTTTGAAATGATTCATGGTTGGAGATTTGTTGAAATAGGTAAGATGAATAATAAATGTTTTCTGGTATTTTAGATAAACCGTAAAATAAAAATGAGGAGAAATAGAAACGGTAGAATTTATTTTCATGCCTTATATATAAATGCTGTATTAAGTCTACTGACAAGTTGCCAAAGTGGCGAAACAGAAAAGAGGGACAAAAAACCTAATGTATTGGTTATTCTAACAGACCAGCACACCAATGATGCGCTAAGCTATTTGGGTAATCCTTTTTTAAAAACGCCTGCAATGGATCAGCTAGCTAAAGAAGGAACCTTTTTTACCGCCTCTTATTGCACATCCCCTGTTTGTGGCCCTGCAAGGAGTAGCTTGATTACAGGGAGAATGCCCCATGAAACGGGTGTGGTCTGGAACTCCACGAATATCCTTCCGGAGGTGCCTACCATAGGCCAGATTTTTAAAAAAGCTGGATACAATACTGCTTGGGCAGGGAAATGGCATTTGCCACAGTCTTATCCTGCCAAAAGTGAGATGGATTCCGTTGCCGGTTTTGAAGTAATTCCCTTTCAATCCCTTTCAAAAGAATGGGACTTGGGCGAAGATACAGATGGACCTATTGCGGATGCAACGGTCCATTACCTTAACAATTATTCAGAAGACCAACCTTTTTTATTGGCTGTTTCTCTTCATAATCCACATGATATCTGCCATGTTCCAAGAAGGCCGGAGGAGTATGCCAAAGCCCATGAGTTGGAAGACTTGCCGCCCCTTCCTATTAATTACGCAATAGATCCTGATGAACCACAATTCCTAAAAGAAAAGCGTTTGATGGATCATTATGGAGATGAATTGTTGAAGACCTTGGACTATACCGATGAAGATTGGCAAGCCTACTTGTACCATTATTATCGGTTTACTGAAATGGTGGACAAGGAAATTGGAAAAATCATGGAAGCCTTAAAGAAAAATGGCTTTGATGAGAATACAATTGTAGTCTTAACCAGTGAACATGGGGATGGGGGCGCTGCTCATAAATGGGCTGCCAAATTAAGTCTCTATGAAGAAGTAGCCACTGTGCCTTTTATTATTCGGTACAAGGGCAGGGTCCCTGCACAAAACATTGATAGAAATCAGTTGGTATCAGGAATTGACCTAGCTCCCACGATTGTTGATTATGCAGGGTTGGCTTCCTCAGCTAAATTTACAGGTAAAAGTCTTAAGCCGATTTTGGAAAATCCCGGCGAAAGGTTGAGGGAATATTTGGTGGTACAGTTGGCTGATGATAAGTTGGACTCGAGCAGGCAGGCCAGAATGATTAGAAATGATCGATACAAATACAATTTGTACAATCAGGGCGCACGAAATGAACAGTTGTTTGACTTGTGGAAAGATCCCGGCGAACAAAATAATCTTGCTTATCAGGAAGCTTATGCACCTGTTAAAATAAAATTGAACAAGGCATTGAAGGAATGGATCGCTGCCACAGAGGATGACTTTTTTCAATGGCATCCTTTGCCGAATATAAATGAGGAATAGTTGGCCTGTGTCCTTTAATCGTTTAAATAAACACGAATAACCATGAAATTTAGTACAAACCTCTTTTGTTTAATTGTCGGATTTTGTTGCACATGGCCTCTTTTGACCCAGGCCCAGGAAAGCACAATCTATAAAGAAATGCGACAAAATTTTCAGGATCCACCAAGTACAGCCAAGCCTACCGTTTATCATTGGTGGTTAGGGGGGCATGTGGACACTGTTAGGTTAAAAGAAGAAATACGTTCATTCGACGAAGCAGGGATTGCAGGTTTTACCATATTTGAAATAGGGTCAAGAGATACCGTGCTTGTAGGTACTGGTCCTGAATTCCTGGGTGAGGAATCACTGAAGACGATAAAAGTTGCGGTGAAAGAAGCGGGTAAATATGGGATGGAAGTTGGGCTGAATACTGCAAGTAGTTGGAATGCAGGCGGAAATTGGCTAACGCCAAAGCAAGCTGCAAAATCCATTTACCAACGCAAGGTGACAGTTACAGGAGGAGCAAAGAAAAAAGTTAATTTGCCTTTTCCGGAGATTCCCGAAAAAGATCCCCGGGGGAGGAGGCGAATTATTTCTTATGGCAAAGATGGGAAGCCGGTTTATTCCCAAGAGATAGCCGTTTTGGCCATCCCTATGTTTGAAGGAAATGCGGAGATGGACACCAGCCGGATACATGATGTTTCTCAATATTTTGATGCAAAAAAAGAGGTGTTGAATTGGAAAGTACCGGCGGGAGAATGGAAAATTGTAAGGTATGTGAGTTCCAATTCCGGAGAAAACTTAGTGTTACCCAGCAAGTATTCTGCTGGTCCGATAGTAGATCATTTTGATGCGGAAGCTACAGCCTTTCACTTTAATTATATTATAGGTCGATTGGAGTCGGCTTTGGGAGACTTGCGAAAAACAGCCCTTAAAAACCTATACATGGCCAGTTATGAAGCTAGGGGCTTCAATTGGACACCGACCTTACCCCAGGAATTTAAGGAGCTAAATGGGTATGATATAAATAAACTTCTTCCAATACTTTTTGATGAAATCAAGCTTACTGAGGAGGCAACTTCTGCTTTCAGGGCCGGCTTTCAAAGGACTTTGTCTGAGTTGATGATTAAGAACTTTTACATGAAGTCCAAGGAGATTTGCAATGCCCATGGATTGAAAAACAATAGTGAAGCAGGAGGTCCAGGCTATCCTTTACATAATGTTCCGGTGGAACCATTAAAGGCTTTGGGTAAAGGCTTGGACATCCCTAGAGGGGAGTTTTGGATCAATCATCATAACTTTAGTGAGGAGGGAATGGATGTGTTACGTGTAGTGAAAGAGGTGTCTTCTGCCTCCAATATGTATGGATTAGGAATCGTGGAGATGGAGGCCTTTACTACTTTTCAACAATGGCAGGAAGGGCCTTTTGAAATGAAGCCTATGGGAGACAGGGCTTTTGCTGAAGGTATGAACAGGGTGGTTGTCCATGGATCTACTCATAACCCTGAAGGTACAGGGAACCCGGGCATTGTTTACCACGCAGGCACCCACTATAATGACAAAAGGGTTTGGTGGAAGAAAATTCGACCTTTTAATGAATACTTGGCTCGGATATCATATGTCCTTCAAGAGGCTGACTTTAAAGCGGATGTTTTGTATTATTATGGAGATACTATCCCTAATTATGGAGGACACAAACGCAGTCGCTTCAATCCGGGAGAAGGATATGATTATGAGTTAGTGAATACCGAAGTGCTTCTTGGTCTTGAAGTGAGAAACGGAAAAATTTTCAATCCTCGAAATAAAGCGGAATTTAGTCTACTGGCCTTGACCAAGGAATATGAAATCAATCCTAAAGTCTTAGCAAAACTTGAACAAATGCTTAAGGACGGAGCTATTATTACGGGACCTCAACCCATTCGAATAGCTCCCGAAAGAAATATGAATGGGCTACCGGACATGAATGGCTGGCTGGAAAGGTTATGGAAGCCATTCAATAAAGCAACATTCAAACCAGGGGACAGGTCTATTTATTATAATGCTTCAATTGGAGAGCTACTTAATGCATTGAATGTATACCCTGACTTTGATTATAAGGACAAAGGCTTTTATACCTTGGATTACACCCATTATCAAAAGGGAGGAATGGATTTCTATTTTCTGGTAAATACCACGGATACTTGGATGTCCAGAAACTTAAAATTTAGACAGCATGACAAAATTCCTGCTTTATGGAATCCTGAAAATGGCAAAATAACCCGCATTCCCGTTTATGAAGAATCAGAAAAAGGTACCACCTTGCCTTTGACGCTTGCTCCACACGAAAGTGTATTTGTGGTTTTTCAAAGGGGGAGTAATCCTGACCACTATACAAAAGTAAAACATAATGGCATCCACCCACCTCAGCTTCGCTACACTGAAAATGGTATTGAGTTTTGGGAGGAGGGTGATTTCGGCCTGATACAAGATGAAAATTTATTGGAACTATCCACCAGACTTCATAAGGAAGAGCTTGATGGGGCTTGGGAGGTTTATTTCCCTGAAGGCTTTGGTGCTCCTGAAAAAGCAATTATTCCGGAGTTAAAATCTTGGACGGAGTCAGCAATTGAAGGTATCAAATACTTCTCCGGTACAGCGCGTTATGAAAAGCAATTTATTCATAAAATGCATGCTTCCGATTTCCCTAAGTCTAGGATTTATCTTGATTTAGGTGATCTTTCCCATGTCGCTGAGGTGTGGTTAAATGATAAGCCCTTGGGAATTACTTGGGCCAAACCATATCGGTTTGATGTGACAGAAGCGATTAAACCCGGGATTAATCAATTAAAAATTGAAGTAGCCAATACCTGGTCCAATAGGTTGACAGGGGATGCGTTGACAGGGGAGCAGTTTACAAAAACACACGTAGCTGCGACGGTGATAAAAGGTATTCCCAAATTAAGAGTGCCATGGGAAAATTCTCCTTTGATTCCTTCCGGAATTTTTGGTCCGGTTACTATAACTACCGTTCTCCCAATTGTAGCTCCTTAGTGATTTTGAGCAGCATTATTGCTTTTTTCTGCAACAATGCTGCTCAAATTATTGACTATATTTCTTAATTAGTCTGCTTGATATACGGTAAATGATTTCAATTCCATTTGGCTTTCATCACCTTTCAAGGTCAATCGAAGTTTATCGGCTTTCGTATTACCAAAGTGATGAATGCGCTTTCTGCCAATGGTTTGGCCTTCTGCTACTGTTTGCCACTTACCACCTTTAAAACTATCAAGGGTATATTGCTTGATGTGTTGTCCATTGGCAATGTTTTCTTCCAAAACCATTAGGTTGGGTGTTTGGTTTTTAGGAATTGTAAGGGTGTAAATCGTATTGTTATTGCTTTGCGGCTGATTATAATTGGCCACTGGATGTGAAAAAATTTCCGTAATGGCTGCTCCAAACTCTTCCAGTCGCAATACTTCAGCAGCTGGGATCAGGCCGCTGGTGTCAGGAGTCATATTGACCAAAAGGTTGGCCCCTCGACCGATTGATTCGGAATACACATTCATCATAAAAGGAAGGTCACGTAAGGTTTTATCTGAATCCGGTTGCCAAAACCAAGTTGATCGGGTATGGAGGTTGGCTTCAGCAGGAATCCATCCCGAACTTTGTGGGCCTACCCATTTATCAAAACCTTCTCCCGGCTGCACCACATTGTTTAAAGGATAAGCCGCCCATCCTTGTTCACTTCCCGACCAGCGAACATCAGGTTTGGTTCCTCCCATGACAATGGCTTTGGGTTGCAAAAGCCGCACCATGTTGTGGATAGCATCGCCATAAGCTGTGCCCAAGGCTTGATTGGTTTCAGGATCCATGACATCCCAGCCGAAGGGATCATAGGCACCATCAAACCAAAGGTAGGAGATCTCTCCATAGTTAGTCAGTAACTCTCTGAGCTGCTCCAGAAAAACAGGGAAATACCTATGAATGTCTCCTACAATTTTGCGTTCCCCTTGTGGATCGGGTGTGCTGGTACAGCCAAAATGCTTGTCTCCACCTGACACATAGAGACCAATTTCAAGGCCATACTTTCTACATGCAGCTACAAATTCCTTGACCACATCGCCATTGCCATTTTTCCACTTAGCATTTTTAACAGAGTATTTCGTAGTTTTTGTAGGCCAAAGACAGAAGCCATTGTGATGCTTGGCTGTTAAAACGATGTGTTTTGCCCCAAATGATTTGGCTGTT
>NZ_CAXBOC010000337.1:0-6611 GCF_963976465.1 uncultured Cyclobacterium sp.
AGCATGCATAACAAAGTTAGTAAAGTTTTTCATTTCCCACAAGGGTTGTTTGAGGTCAGCAGTATGGGTACATTATACACAAAAATTTTCTGCAAAACCCAAACCATTCTACGCACTAAAGTTGGCACAATAAATGCATTAAAACCTCAATAACCTTTGGATTATGAGACGTGAAATTATTGCAGGGCTGGGAGTTGGTACATTGTTCATTTTATTCATATTCTCCATACTATTTAAATTTCAATGGAATAGCCATGAAATATTTAGGAACAACAAAGACAACCATCCAATTGAATCCTCCGTATACAGTACAACAAGCAGTTTATATGCAGATTCTGTAAATATTGCTGTGGCCGATTTACCCCTGAATATCCAAAGGGTTATTCAGACTGACAGTTTAATTAACGATCTAGAAATACGAACAGTAACAAAAATCTCACAAAACGATGATGATTTCTACGATGTATGTTTTAAAGATGCCGATTATTTTAATATAATGGTGCTCTATGACGAAAATGGAATCATTGTTTCACAATAAAAATATAAAAACAGCTAAGCCAACGGTTACCTGAAAGCACTGATTGTGAAATCGGTGCTTTTCCTTTATATTTAAAATCTAATGCGTATTAATTATATATGTCAAAAATTCTTTTAATTGAGGATGACCTTACCTACTCTAAAATTATTAGCAAATTTTTAGAGAAAAATGGATATGAGGTAATGAATAGCACCAAAGTGTCGGAAGGCCTGAGCTATTTTGAAAAGCATCAAGTTGATTTAATCATTACTGATTACCGCTTACCTGATGGGACCGGTATGGAAATTCTTGATCAGGTGCTCAATGAACAACCGGAATTCCCCGTCATTTTGATTACCAATTATTCTGACATTAGAACGGCAGTCAAGTCCATGAAAATGGGCGCTTTTGAGTACATCACCAAACCCATTCAACCGGACGAATTACTCCTCACTGTACAACAAGCTCTAAAGAAGGAAAACAAGCAGCGGAAACCTTCCCTACAAGTAAATAAAAATGAACAGTCTGCAAATAAACTTTCTGAACTGGATTACCAAATTGGAAAAAGTAAAGAAGCCTTGCAAATTGAAGAACATATTGGCCTGGTGGCCCCCACCGATCTAAGCATTATCGTATTGGGAGAAAGTGGTACAGGTAAAGAATACATCTCCAAGCGGGTACACCAACAATCCAAACGATCTAAAGGTCCTTTTGTGGCTGTGGACTGCGGAGCCTTGTCTAAAGAACTTGCCGGAAGTGAACTATTTGGGCACGTTAAAGGGGCTTTTACCGGAGCCATAGACCATAAAACAGGACATTTTGAGAATGCAAATGGGGGAACAATCTTCTTAGATGAAATCGGGAATTTAAGTTATGAAATTCAAATCAAGCTTCTCAGAGCCATACAAGAGCGTAAGATCAGAAAGATCGGTGCCAATAAAGACATCTCCGTGGATGTTAGAATAATTGCTGCAACAAATGAAGATTTACAAGACCTCTCTAGGCAAGGGTTATTTAGAGAAGACCTTTTCCATCGGTTAAATGAATTTAGCTTAAGGGCCCAACCGTTGAGAGAAAGGCGGGAAGACTTAATGTTTTTTTCCAATCTATTTTTGTTAAAAAGCAATGCCACACTTGAAAAAAATGTCTCAGGTTTTAGTCCGGAGGTGGTCAAGATCTTCGAAGAATACCACTGGCCGGGAAATTTGCGTGAACTAAAAAACATTATCAGGCGAGCAGTATTGCTAACCGGAGAAGGCCAAATTCAATCCAAAGTAATCCCTTCTGAGCTCCTGGATCACGAACCTTTTCAGCCCGTAGACATTAGCTCTGCCAAGGATCTAAAAACCTCCTTTGAGGATCAAGAAAAATCACTTATCATAAAAACGTTGGAGGAAATGCGATTTAACAAGTCCAAAACCGCAAAAGTATTGAATATGGACAGGAAAACACTGTACAATAAACTTGAAAAATACGGTCTGGATTAATCCACCATTTCGTAGCCGAATTTTAAGGCTAAATCTTCCAATAGGGTGTTGATTTTCTCCGTCAAAGTCCACACTTTTTCTTGAATGTCTTGGGTGTTATTCCTTTTCAGATCAATCTCAATTTCTTTTGCGAGATCTTTGTATTTGAATTGTAATTGCCCCAACCGACTGGAAAGCTGGTGTGCAATGGACTGTATGGTTTCATAATCTTCTTCATCGCAGGCTTTATTCATCATGATTAAATCCAAGCCAGTTTGAGTATAAAAACCCTCTACGACCTCCTTAAACAATGCTTCATCTCCCATGCAAAATTTCCTGATATCAATTAAGCTGTAATCAGAGGCAGGCTCACTGCCCTCATCTTCATTGGCCAGGTAGCGACTTAATTTTTCAGGTGATGCAAGAAGCAGCACTTCTTCTTTGTGAGGCTTAACAAATTCCACAATGATTTGAACAAGTTCTGCTTCATTAAACGGTTTCAATAATACACCATCGAAACCTTCATTGATCATGCTTTCTCTATCTTTTGTAAAAACATTCGCAGTCATGGCCACAATTGGCACCTTTTGGTATTTCTCTTTTGACCTTAAAGACTTAAAAACCTGATAACCATCTATTTCAGGCATTTGAATATCCAGCAAAACCAGATCAAAATCTTCCTCCACAAAATTATTCATAAATTCAATTCCTCCGGAATAGGCAACAACTTCCGCCCCCAGGCCACTAAACAACAGGTCTGTGAATTTCAACCCCATTTCATCATCGTCCACTAATAGCACCTTCAAATTTCCCACAACATTGGCGTCCACTTCAGGAATAGCACTTTCCTCTTTCTTGTCTAGAAGGGTTGCCGGTATTGAAACAGTGATCTTGGTTCCTTCTCCGGTCTTGCTTGCTACAGCTATATTTCCCTCCTGTAGATCTACAAGTTTTTTAATAATTGCCAGACCTAAACCCGTACCACCATATTTTCTGGAAATGGTTCCATCTCCCTGGCTGAATTCTTTAAACAAATTGGCTTGAAGGCTTTCATCCATTCCCATACCTGTATCTGAAACTTCAAGCACCAAATTATCCGCAGTATCCATGAAAACCCTAACCGAAACTTTCCCTTTTTCGGTAAATTTCACTGCATTGGATAGCAGGTTATTCATGATCTGATTGATTCTTAAATCATCTCCCAAAAGGTATTTATTTTTTGGTAGCAATACCGAAAACTCCAATGAAAGTCCATTGTCAATAGCTTTTTGCTTGAAAAAGGAATGTATGTCTTTAAAAAATGAATCGGGATCAATGATCGCTTTTTCGATTTTTATTTTACCCGCTTCCAGCTTCGAAAAGTCGAGAATATCGTTAACAATCCCCAAGAGCGTTCCTGAAGCAAATTGTATCATTCTCACATATTCAGTCTGAGCTTCACCCAGATTGGTTTTTAGCAAAGCTTCATTATAACCTTGAATTACATGAAGGGGATTCCGTATTTCATGGCTCATGCTGGCTAAGAAATCTTGCTTGGTTTTGGCCAGGTTGTCTGACCTTCTTTTGGCCTCAGCTAGTTTTTCCTGATAAGCTTCTGCCTTTTTAATTTCTCGAATAATACTATAAATAAAACCCGAAGAACCAACTACCCCAACAGCTATCAAAACGCCAAGTAAAATTGAAAGTTTGTAGGTCAATTCATATGCTGAATCATTTTCAGCCTTAGACCTTAAAAGTGATTCATTTTGCAAAGAAGTGACCACGCTTTGAATATTCATGATCAACTCCCTGTTTTTTTCATTGAGCTCTTGTTCCAACTCACTTAGCCTGGACCGAAGATACTGTTCTTCGTTATTGATATCCAATACCATTTGCCTGACAGTATAAATGATGGAATCTGAATTTACAGGCATGTCATCGTCTACAGGGTTCAAGCGGTTAAGGTTAAGCCTTAATGTGCCCTTGATCTTATCCATGTCTTCTTTTCCGTCTCCGGCTAAGGTCCCTGAAGAAGTTACATCTTTGTTTATTGATTTGGGTGATTTATCTGCGCTTTGATTTTGGTCTTTGAGCGCTGAAGGGTCAATTCCAATCCTTATTTTCCCTAAATTCTGTAGTCTACTTAGCTCTTCTTTCCTTTTAATTTTTCTTTCAATATTGTATAAGGCCTCATTGCTAAAATTCCTGTTATAAAGACTCTTCTTTACATCTTCCAGACCTTTATAAACCACCATCAACTCATTGACACTATAGCTAATCCCTTTCAGTTTTTTTAATTCTGTAGAATCCGAAACAATGGCTTCAAGTTTTTTTATCTCATTTTGTATCTGATTGTAATAATCTAGATTATGGCTGGTATCCTCTTCCACAAACACACTTCTAGACTTGTCCAGTTGGTAGATATCTGCCAAAAGTTGATTGAGGTTTCTCAGTTTTTCGTTAGGCTCGGAAAGGGATTCGACAGAGGCCAATAGTTTGGTCACGCTAAAATAGGTTATTGCCCCTACCCCCACTATTAAACAAATCCCCAAGAAAAAACCGAGGATTACCATTATTCTTGCATTGAATCTCATAATCAAGGTTGGTTTTTAAACCTGAAATATACAATAGACCTCCTATTACAAACTGAAATCATCTCAAAATCAGCCTATTCGTTTCTGTTTTCGATTTTTCCATAGCCATGCTAAGCTAAAATCTCTTGAGAGCCTATTTCTTTTGATTGCAATCCTACCTGATAAAGCTCAGGAAACCCTATTACATATTCCAGATAAAATGAATTCATAGCAACAATTCAGTTCTATTGAATAATTTACACTTAAATGCAAAGTACGCCTTTAAACCTTTGAAAATGAAGGGCTTTTTAAAAAAGTTGGCGATTAACCTTAAAAAAAACCTATTTGGTGTTAAAACCCTATTCTTCGTCAATGGGAAGACCAAGATTTAAGCTTTCGAAAACATGATAAATGGCATAGTAGGTTAAAGGTATGGTAACCACCAACCCGATTCCAAATAGCAGCCCACCAATTAAATTCATCAGCGCCAAAACCAAACCAAAAAGGAAAAATTTAGTCCATTTTTTGTGAATAATTTTTCTGCTGTATTCCAACGAATTCCAAAAATCCATTCCTGAAAAGATGGTGATCAATATGCTAAACATATACCCGACCATAAGGTAGATACCTGGAAGAATCAAAGCAAAAATACCTAGAACGGTGATAACTTGACCGACTATCCAAACCAAAACCACTGGCAAGTAATAATTGAAACCTTTAAAGAAATCGGGATAAATTACCTGCTCTCCATGGCTGATTTTATTCGCTACCAAATAAAAACCCGCGAATAGAGGTCCTGCAAGAAAAAATGAATACACGAATAGAAAGTTCTCCGCGTAATACATAAACAAAAACTGAAGAGAAACGATCAAAAGGGTAAAGGAGATAGAATAAATGGCCACTTTTTTATAAGTTTCCCAGCCACTTTCTATGGCTTCCCTGATATCAAAATCAAAATCTCCTTCTAAGATCAGGTCCAAATGTTTTTTGTCCATAATTAGTCTGCTATTCTATTTCTCTGCTTGGAATATTATTTTGTAATTGCTGCCAAAATATCGTGTTTGGTTACGATATGAACCCGATGATTATCGTCCCGTACCAAAACTGCTTTTTCTCTCTCTACCATAGAGGACAATACATCTAAAGTGCTGTCCAAGGCAACAAATTGCATGGAATCTTCCATTACCTCGGAAACGTTGGCATCTTTCAGTTCAGGATTCTCAATGATTTTAAGCAATAGCTTATTGTCAGTAAGGCTTCCTATGACATGTTCCCCTTCCATCACAGGGATTTGGGAAACACTTTTATCGTTCATAATGGCAATGGCCTCCTTGATCTTAGTGGTTTTATTCACTACTACCAATTGATAGCCATCCTTCCTTGATAAAACGATATCCCTTGCGGTGCCGTAGGCCTTATCTTCCAGAAATCCGTGGTTTCGCATCCAATCATCATTGTAAACTTTACCTAGATAACGGGTCCCATGATCAGGAAGTAAAATTACCATTCGATCTCCTTTTTTGAGATTTTCTTTGGCATATTCCAAAGCACCATGTACTGCCGATCCACAAGACCAACCCACGAAAAGACCCTCTTCTTTGGCCAACCTCCGGGTCATGACTGCCGCATCCTTATCGGTAACTTTAATAAAATGGTCAATCACTGAAAAGTTGACGTTTTTCGGCAAAATATCCTCTCCTATCCCTTCAGTAAGGTAAGGGTAGACTTCATTTTCGTCAAACTCTCCTGTTTCCTTGTATTTTTTAAAAACCGAGCCATAGGTATCAATACCCACAGCTATTAGGTTTTCTGATTGTTCTTTTAAAAACTTTGCCGTCCCTGACATAGACCCCCCAGTACCTACTCCTGCGGCAAAATGAGTGATTTCACCTGCTGTGTCTCTCCAAATCTCAGGGCCTGTGGTTTCATAATGCGCTTTCCAATTGGAAGGGTTATCGTATTGGTTGGGATAAAAAGAATTGGGAATGTCTTTATTTAGTTTTTGGGCTACCGCATAATAGGACCTTGGGTCGTCAGGAGCTACATTGGTAGGACAGACGATAACCTCAGCTCCTA
>NZ_CAXBOC010000338.1:0-6609 GCF_963976465.1 uncultured Cyclobacterium sp.
GGATGATTGGGTAGAAGTGAATGTTAGTCTGGAAATGCAAACTTATGGACTTTCTGAGGTAGAGGTAAAAGAAGGTGCTGAGGATCCTGCATTAACAGTGATCAGAAAAGCCATTGCTAAAGCCAAATACCATAAACTTCAAGTAGAAGCTTATACCATGATGGTATACATCAAAGGTACCGGTGAACTAAGCGATGCACCATTCTTTCTTAAGAAAAAGTTAGCCAAGGAAGGTGTTAGCTTAAATGAAGCCTATACTTCTGAATCCGTCTCTAAGGTTAGTTTTAAACAACCAAATGAAATCAAAGAAGAGGTCATAAGCATTCGCACAAGTGGTGAAAATAACCAAACTTCTCCTGCTCCCTATATTGGGGCTAGTTTTTACGATGACAAGGTAAATGATATCATTTCCCCCTTGGCAAGGTCGGCTTTTGGGTACTATAGGTTTCGTTTGGAAGGCACCTTTCTGGAAGATGAAGTACTTGTCAATAAAATAAGGGTCATTCCCCGGTCTAAAGGAGAGAAGGTCTTTGATGGTTATATTTATATTGTAGAGGACTTGTGGTCCATTCATAGCTTGAATCTTAAAACATCTCTATTGGGCTTTGATATCAGCGTTCGCCAACAATATGCCCCTATAAAGGAAAAGATATGGATGCCCATTACTCATACGTATATTTTTGGAGGGAAATTTTTCGGTTTTGAAGGTGAGTTTCAATATTTAGCTTCAACGAGAGATTATGAGTTGACCCTCAACCCGGAGCTTCAATTTGACACTGAAATCCTAGATGAAAAAGTCACTGATATTCCTGAAAAGGTCAAAACCTTAGCCAACAAAGATGCGCCACTAATACAATTGGAAGAGGCCGAGCAATTGAGTAGAAAACAATTCCGCAAACTAATCACTGCCTATGAAAAAGAGCAAGATAAAGCCCGAGAAGAGCAAGATATAGTTTCGGTAAGAAGTCAAGTGATTGATTCTCTGGCTACCCAAAGAAGCATGGCTTATTGGGACAGCATCCGACCTACACCGCTGACCAAAAAGGAAGTTTTAGGTTATGTTAGGGATGATAGTTTGGCGCTAATAGACAAAGCTAAGAATAGTGAGGTAGATAGTATCGCACAAAAAGCCAAAAGGAAATTCAATCCTTTTGATATTTTTTCCGGTGGAAGGTACCATTTTGGGAAGGGTAAATCTGCGGGGTTTTATACCAATTGGACAAAAATGTCTTTCAACACTGTGGAAGGCTTTAAATTGGGTTTTTCCGGTTTTTATAGAAAAGAGGAAATTACCAAAATGGCGGATAGTGTGACCAATGAGGTAAGCTCATGGAACATAAAGCCGGAGTTTAGGTATGGATTTGCTAGCAAAAAGGCCTACATGACTTTAAACTTCCGCAGGTCTGTAACCAAAGGAAGGGAAGGGTATTCCTGGGGAGTGGATGGTGGAAAATTCATTTACCAATACAATGATGAAGCTCCTATTAGTGAACAGGTAAATGTGCTTTATTCACTTTTTTTCAGAGAGAATTACATGAAATTATATGAAAAAGCATTTGCTAGGTTTTTCTGGGCCCAAAGGATGGGAGATCAATTTACCTATAGGGCAAGCATTAGCTTGGAAGATAGAAGTCCACTTACCAACCATAGCAATTACAGTTTTTTCAATAATAATGGTAAAGCGTACGGTTCCAATAAGCCTTTTCAAAAAGACCTGAATGATCAATTTTTGGTTTCCAACCAAGCCGCATTGTTTGATTTGAGCGTTGATTGGAGACCGGGACTAAAATATCAAGTAAGAAATAACCGTAAAACACCCTTAATGGCTACTGCTCCCTTAGTAATGCTTAGCTACAGTCAAGCTGTCCCTATCATTTTCAAAGGGGCTGAAGTGAGTAAATATCAACAGGTGGAATTTGGGATAAAACATTCCATTCCTTTCGGGGTAAGTGGTAAGTTGGCATTTAATCTGACTGCAGGTGAATTTTTTAATGCGAAGAAAGTCTATTTTATGGATTTCAAACATTTTGGTGGAAATAGAACGGTTTTTAGTAATATGGGGGCCGCGAGTAACTATAGATTCCTGGATTATTATACCTTTAGTACTATGGATCGGTATTTTGGAGGCTTGGTTCATTACCAGTTCAGAAAATTTATTTTCACCCAATTACCCGGGCTGCGGTTTTCAGGAATTAGGGAAAACCTGTTCTTTAACTACTTGAAAACAAAAAATTCGCCTCACTATTGGGAGCTTGGTTACTCTTTAGATAACCTTTTTAGATTGTTTAGGTTGGAGATGGGGGCAGGTTTTGAAAACGGAAAGTACAGCTCAGGTGGCTTTAGGTTTGGAATTGCCACCTTTATTTCAATAAATATAGACGAGTAAGCGGTTTTAACTTACTTTTGTATTGGCCAAACTTCAGACTCTTTGAAAGATTTACTCTTAATCACTCCTCCATTTACCCAGTTAAATACCCCTTATCCGGGGACAGCCTATTTAAAAGGCTTTTTGAATACCAAAGGTATCAGTAGTTTTCAGATGGATTTGGGGATGGATGTTATTCAGGCCATCTTTTCTAAAAAAGGACTGGAAGAGATATTTTTATTTGCGGAGCAAAATAAGACGATCAGAAGTGAAAACGCAGGAAGAATATTTGCCTTAAAAGAAGTTTACCTCCTTTCGATTGATGCGGTAATACTTTTCCTTCAGGGGAAAAATGCGACTTTGGCCAGGAAAATTTGTGCGGACAACTTTTTGCCTAAAGCCGCTAGATTTGAACAACTGGATGACCTGGATTATGCCTTTGGTAATATGGGGATGCAGGATAGGGCCAAACACCTGGCAACCCTTTATTTGGAAGACTTGTCTGACTTTATTATTGAATGTGTTGATGCAAATTTTGGCTTCAGTAGGTATGCAGAATCCCTAGGAAAGAGTGCCAACAGTTTCGATGCACTTTACGAAAAGTTAAGCATACCACTTACTTATATTGATCTGATAAGTATTAAGCTGTTGGCTTATCAAATGAAAACCATTCAACCCAAAATGGTGGGCCTATCAGTACCTTTTCCAGGAAATTTATACAGTGCCTTTCGCTGTGGTCAATTTATAAAAGACCATTACCCACAGGTGAAAATTGTGATGGGAGGAGGCTTCCCGAATACTGAATTGAGAAGTGTTTCTGAACCAAGGGTGTTTGATTTTGTCGATTTTATTTGCCTGGATGACGGAGAAAAACCAATAGAGATTTTATTGAAGCTAATCGAAAAAGACCAATGGCCATTCGATTTAAATACGAAATTAAAGCGAACGTTTTTTCAATCAGGTGAAGCTGTTTTGTATAAGAATGATTCCAATGAACCAGATTACAAACAGCATGAATTAGGTACCCCTGATTATTCCGATTTGAATCTGGATAAATACATTTCTGTCATAGAAATTGCCAACCCCATGCATAGTCTATGGAGTGATGGTAGGTGGAATAAATTAACTATGGCTCATGGTTGCTATTGGGGCAAGTGTACTTTTTGTGACATTTCATTGGATTATATAAAAATTTACGAGCCCCTTACTGCCGGTATTTTGGTAGATCGGATGGAGCAATTGATAAAAGAAACCGGAGAGAGTGGGTTTCATTTTGTCGATGAAGCTGCACCTCCGTCCTTAATGCGTGCCTTGGCTCTGGAAATTATCAAGCGCAAACTCAGTCTTACCTGGTGGACAAATATTCGTTTTGAGAAAAGTTTTTCGTTAGACTTATGCTTACTCTTGGCAGCTTCCGGTTGTATAGCTGTATCGGGCGGTTTAGAGGTGGCTTCAGACAGGCTGCTTAAGCTTATTGATAAAGGGGTGACTGTGGAGCAAGTGGCAATGGTTACCAGAAATTTTACTGAGGCAGGAATCATGGTGCATGCTTACCTTATGTATGGATATCCTACCCAAACCATCCAAGAAACCATTGACAGCCTTGAAATGGTTCGTCAGTTGTTTGAGGAAGGTGTATTGCGGTCAGGATTTTGGCATCAATTTGCCCTGACAGCTCATAGCCCTATTGGTTTGGCTCCTGAAGAATTTCAAATTATTTCGCAGCAGAATAAGATCACTTTTGCTAACAATGACATTGCATTTACAGACCCAACAGGCGTAGATCATTCTCAGTTTAGCTTTGGCTTAAAGAAGTCACTTTTTAACTTTATGCACGGTATAGGTTTTGACTTTCCTTTACAAGAGTGGTTTGAATTTAAAATTCCACGGCCAACCCTTGGGCCGGATTATATTGCATCATGCCTTGAGAAGGAAAACCATAAAGCCCCTAAAGATACCGCTAAGGTGGTTTGGATAGGAAGTGCACCCATTGTGACAGAGAAAGTCATTCGCAAAAAGAAGAAGTCTTTCCCTAGGGTTTTATTGACCTTTCATACGCCTACAGCCATAGTGGACCTTACCTTAACAAAAGATCATGCGGATTGGTTGTTGCATATACTGGAAGTGATGAAAGCATCTTCTAGGCCTCTTTCCTATATTGCTTTTAAATCAAGCTTTGAAGAGGCGTGTGGAAATTTTGACAAATTTTTCAACTTGGCCATGAAAGAAGAACTAAATGCTTGTGGATTGTTGATCCTCTAAAAGAGGGATTTAACTTTTTGATTAAGTTTTAGTATTGCTTTTCCAATCTTAAAAAAATTGTATATTTAGCTTTTATAAAATCCCAAAATAAACTAAATCCAAGACACTTTATGAAGCGTAGAGCTTTCATCAAAAAAAATGGAACATTTACCCTTTTTGCTCCATTTGCCAGCTTGCCAATTGCCTCTTTTGAATCTTCCAACAATAATATAGAAATCAATAAACCTGAGTGGTTAGTACAAATGATTTCTAATAATGATTTGTCGCTGAATAATATCCTTCTCAGGTATGTGGCGAACAAGGATGCTGTCAACTATGGAGCGGTATTGGATGGAAACGAAATGGCTACTGCTCATTCCATAACTTCTTTCTTAAAAACGGGGATCTGTGCCTTGGTAAGTCCCGAATCAGAATTTTATAATGATCAGAAGTTAAGGGAGAAATTGGCTTTATCTAGTGATTTTATTCTAAGCCTTCAAAATGAGGATGGCACAATTGATTTGGTCTCTACCAACTTCCAATCCACTCCGGATACAGGATTTATCGTAAAATGGTTGGCTCCGGTTTGGCGTCTCTTGGATCAATCAGAAGTGTCCCAAAAACAATTGATTTTAGCTCCCCTTAAACAATTTTTGGTCAATGCAGGGGAAGCCTTGAAAATAGGAGGTATTCATACACCTAACCACAGATGGGTGGTTAGCTCGGCACTGGCCGAACTCTATAAAATCAAGCCTGATGAAGCCTATCAATCAAGGGCTGAAGAATGGCTCTCGGAGCAAATTGATTTGGATGAAGATGGGCAATTTGAAGAAAAAAGTAGTTATATATACTCTTCTTTGAGTGATAGGGTACTGATTAGTATTGCAAGAGGATTCAATAAGCCTGAATTGCTGGAATATGTAGCGAAAAATCTTAAAATGAACCTATATTACTTGCATCCCAATGGGGAAATTGTAACGGAAGCATCCGGAAGACAGGACAACTCTCGAATAGGCACCTTAGAAAATTATTATTATCCATTCCGCTATATGGCCCTAAAGACGGGAGAGGGGCAGTTTGCTGCTGCTTGTAAGTTAATTGAAGAAACTTGTTTCAGAAAAACAACCGGTTTTCTATATTATTTCCTAGAGGACCCCTCTCTTTGGGAGGAATTGCCTGCTTCAAAAGCATTGCCGGTCAATTATACCAAAGAATTTCGGAATTCAAATTTAATAAGGGTGAGAAGGGGGAATTATGACGCATCTATACTTTCTGATAGTACCGTTTTCTTTACTTTTCATAAAAAAGAATTGGCCCTACAAGGAATGAGGTTTGCCAGTGCTTTCTTTGGGAAAGGTCAATTTTCTGCGGATTCCTATAAGGTAGAAAATGGCAAATACATTCTTTCAAGTGAATTGACAGGGCCTTATTATCAGCCTTTTCCTAAAGAAACCATTCCAGGTGATGGGGTTTGGGCCAAAATGCCCAGAAGTCAGCGCCAGCAATCAGAAATTCAAAAGCTTTACAGTACCGTAACCATTCAGGAGGAGGGTGATGGATTTTCGATTGATATTTCGATTACAGGGACAGACAATGTTCCGGTTGCGCTTGAGCTAATATTTAGACCCGGAGGATCTTTTTCAGGTACTGTTCCCCATGAAGGAATGGAAGAGACGGTATTTTTAAAAGAAGGAATGGGTAAATACACCGGCAATGGCTCCTCTATAAATTTTGGGCCGGGTTTATACAGGCACAAATGGGTAGCCATAAGGGGTGCTTTACCTAAAATGGATGCACCAACGGCCTTTCTGACGGGCACTACTCCTTTTCACCATTCCATAAAAATCTCTTAATTCCTTTATGATGATTATACTGAATCGTTTTAAGGTGAAAACTTTTTTCCCCTGCCTATTTTTGATAGGCTGGTCTGTTTTTATGTTAAGTTTTTCCGGCGATGCCTTTGGTCAATCAAAGGCAAATAAAGCTAAACCTAATATTGTCTT
>NZ_CAXBOC010000339.1:0-6592 GCF_963976465.1 uncultured Cyclobacterium sp.
CTACTAATAGATCAAGTGGGAAAGGAAATGGTACAATTTATCCAAGTGTAAATAATGGGATTACTTTTTGCCAGGGAAGTTTTGCCTCAATGGGAACCAGTACTGAGCAAGTAAATATTCCTGAAGCCATCAAGTATTTTGGAAAAAGAAATGTCATCCACTTTGTACATTTTCGGGATGTAATTGGAAACAAAAACAACTTTGAAGAAACCTTTCATGATGCAGGAAAGACGAATATGTTTGCAGTAATGCAAGCTTATCGAGACATTGGATTTAAAGGCCCAATGCGACCTGATCATGTACCTACTATGGCCGGAGACAGTAATGACAAACCGGGTTACAGTACCATTGGAACCCTTTTTGCCATTGGCTACATTAGAGGGCTTATGGAAGGAGTAGGGAAAAGTAAAAATTGATTCAATATTAGAATCATTCCTTCAAGTGAAAGATGTTATCAATAAAATCTCTTCAAGGTGATATGGCTAACACAATACCACCCTACAATGGCTTCATTCAATTGATAACCAAACACCTACTTCAGTGGTCTTTTTTCATTTTTTAAAGTAATTAATTAAAATTGTCACTATGAATCGTTGGTTAAAAATTGTCCTCTTAATTTTTGCGGGAATCCTGTTATTTCTATTGGTATTTGGAATGTATCAATTTCGGGACAGGCACAAAGGCTATGACCTGAACCTCTCTTTACATAATGAAGAAAATGCCGAATTAAGTGCCGGGTTTGCTATCGCTGATATCAGCCCGGGAGGTTATGATACCTGGCAGGATGTAAATGGTGATGCTGAATACAATGAAGAGGATGGGGATTATTACAACGACCTCAATCAAAATGGGAAATTTGATCCTATTTGGCTGGCAGGATTTCAACAAAATAGGCCTGCCTCAGGAATCAACGATCCTTTGTCGGCAAGATCCATGGTATTGGATGATGGACAAATAAAATTAGGCCTTTGTGTCATTGACATGATTGGCTTTGGAAATGATGAAGTAATATCCTTAAGAAAAAAGATCCTTGAACGAATAGATTTGGATCACCTGATTATCACCAGTACACATGTGCATTCTTCTCCTGATATGATGGGCATGTGGGGACCCGATCCATTTACCAGAGGAGTGGATGAAAATTATAAAGCCCTCGTTTTTGAGGGAATCACAAAATCTGTATTGGAAGCTTATGAAAACCGAAAACCCGCTTACCTAAAATTTGCCATTAATGAAAGTGATGCCGCTCCTTTGGTTGGAGATACCAGAGCACCCAAGGTCTATGATGCGGCCATTAGGCTTATGCAGGTAATGGAAAAGAGGACAGACCAAACCTTAGGAACAATCATGAACTGGGGCAACCACCCTGAGACACTCTGGGCAGATAACACCCTTATCAGTTCCGATTTCCCTCATTATTGGAGGGAATATATGGAAAAAGGCATTGTTTACAATGATTCTGTTTACCATGAAGGCCTGGGAGGCGTTTCTATTTTTCTTAATGGGGCATTGGGAGGCTTGATGACAACCAGACCAAGTGACCCTGTGGTTCACCCCTATTCACAGGACAGCTTAAAAGCTGCAACTGTAGAAAAAATCGATGCCCAAGGATTGGCCTTGGCCAAAATTAGTTTTGAAACCATGGCTAAAGGAATGGATACGGTGTACCGGAGCAACTTGGCAATCCGTGCCAAAACGGTACCATTGCCTATGACAAATAAATTATTCAGGTTGGCCTCTTTTATTGGGGTATTTGATAGGGGGTTTATGTCTTGGGGAAATGTGAGATCTGAAGTAAATGTATGGAAACTAGGCCCTGCTACTTTCGTACATATACCTGGAGAATTGTACCCGGAAATCCTTAACGGTGGTGTAGAGGCACCGGAAGGTGCTGATTTTGGCATTGCCCCCATAGAAGTGCCCGCCATTAAAAGCATGATGCCCGGCCAATTTAAATTCTTTAGTGGCATGGCCAATGATATGATTGGCTATATTGTACCCAAAAGTCAATGGGATGAAAAGCCTCCATTTACCTATGGTCGAGAGACTGCCCCTTATGGGGAAGTAAATTCTCTGGGGCCCGAAACGGCTCCAATCCTTCACAGGGAGACTTTAAAACTACTGGATGACTTATCCAAAACAACCACTATCTTAAAGAAAAATTAATCATACCCAATCCGATGAATAGCAAAGCCACCTCAGTTGAAGACTATCTCAAAGAAATTCCTGATGATAGAAAAGAAGCATTTTATAAATTAAGACAAACGATTGTTTCCAATCTCCCCAAAGGATTTGAAGAAACCATGAGTTATGGTATGATTGGCTATGTTGTGCCCCATTCAGCCTATCCTGCAGGCTACCACTGCAACCCTAAACTCCCCTTACCTTTTGTAAACATTGCCAATCAAAAAAGTTACCTGGCCTTGTACCATTCCTGTATTTATGCAGATGGGGATCTGATGAGCTGGTTTAAAGAAGAATTCCCAAAACACAGTAAGGCTAAATTAGATATGGGTAAGAGTTGTATCCGCTTCAAAAAAATGGATCAAATCCCCTATGATTTAATAGGAGAATTAATAGCAAAGGTGAGTATGCAGGAATGGATCAGCACTTACGAAAAGAGTATAAAAAAATAGGGTTGGAGAAACTCCAACCCTATCTTCATTAATTAAAGCCTAAGGCTTATTATTTTTTAGCGATGTATTCCAACAAGTCCACAACTTTATTAGAATAACCCCATTCGTTGTCATACCAAGCTACCAATTTTACAAATGTATCATTCAATTGGATTCCTGCACCAGCATCGAAAATTGAAGTTCTTGCATCTCCAATGAAGTCATTAGAAACTACTGCATCTTCAGTATATCCCATAATGCCTTTCAATTCACCGTCAGCAGCTTCTTTCATTTTAGCACAAATCTCTTCATAAGTAGCTCCTTTTGAAAGCCTTACAGTAAGATCTACTACAGAAACGTCAGGAGTTGGAACCCTGAAAGACATACCTGTAAGTTTTCCATTCAATTCCGGAATTACTTTTCCTACGGCTTTAGCAGCTCCTGTAGAAGAAGGGATAATGTTTTGTCCGGCTCCTCTACCACCTCTCCAGTCCTTCATTGAAGGTCCGTCAACAGTTTTCTGAGTAGCAGTGGTAGCATGAACAGTAGTCATAAGACCTTCTTCTATACCCCAGTTGTCATTCACAACTTTGGCTAAAGGTGCAAGACAGTTGGTTGTACAAGAGGCATTTGAAACAAATACCATATCAGAAGTGTAAGTTCCTTCATTTACTCCCATTACGATCATTGGCGTATCGTCTTTAGAAGGAGCTGACATCACTACTTTCTTGGCACCGGCATCAATATGACCCTGTGCTTTTTCTTTGGTTAAGAATAAACCGGTAGATTCTACTACATACTCTGCGCCAATATCAGACCATTTCAAATCCGCAGGATTTCTTTCAGAAGTTACTCTGATCGCATTCCCGTTTACAACTAACTGGCCATCTTTAACTTCAACATCACCTTTGAAAGGACCGTGAGTTGAATCATATTTTAGCATGTAGGCCATATATTCTACATCAATTAAGTCGTTGATGCCCACAATTTGAACATCTTCTCTTTCTTGTGCAGCACGGAATACGAGTCTTCCTATCCTACCGAATCCATTGATACCTACTTTAATTTTTTCCATAATGTTGATTGTCTATTCTATGGTTTAAAAGATTACTATTTTTTGCTGTTCACCGCTTTGGAAATAAAATGAAGTTCTAGTGCTGAACAATTCAAAATTAGCCAATTGGTCTATTTGATCTTTCCTTCCGAAATTTTCAATGGTCAAATTTATAAAAATTAAATTTATCATTGAAATTTTGTTTTTGAATAGTTTAAAAAACTTATCAAATAACCGGCAATCCTATCGTTCTGAAAATTTATATTAATTTTGACTTTCACTTCAATTGCTTTATGGAAGAATTAGATCAAATGCAGATCAATTTTGGAGAGGATTCCTTATTTTTAATGAACGTTTCTCTGGCCGTTATTATGTTTGGTGTCGCCCTTGAAATTAAACTTTCGGATTTCAAATATTTATGGTCGCATCCCAAATCATTTTTACTTGGCATTACCTCCCAATTTCTCCTGCTCCCATTTCTAACATGGGTTTTGGTTCTGTTTATCCAACCAAGTCCCAGTGTAGCCTTGGGCATGTTCTTAGTAGCAGCCTGCCCCGGTGGCAATATTTCAAATTTTCTCACCAATTATGCACGCGGCAACAGCGCACTCTCGGTTAGTCTTACGGCTTTCGCCACATTAAGTTCTATTGTACTCACTCCTTTTAATTTCGCACTATGGTCCGGGCTTTATTCTCCTGCTGCCCTCTTATTAAAAAGCATCAGTCTAAATTACAGTGATGTTTTTGAGACTGTAGCACTTATTCTCGGCATTCCCTTGATATTAGGGATATATGTCAACAAGAAGAAGCCTTTTCTGGCCGAAAAAATTGCAAGCCTTCTCAAACCTATAAGTGTGGTAATCTTTATCAGTATTGTCATTATCGCCTTTTATAGCAATTTCGATCTTTTTATTAAAGTCATTGGATGGATTTTCGGTTTGGTTTTGATGCATAACCTTGTAGCTCTAGGCTCAGGCTTTAGCTTGTCTAAAGTCTTCGGTTTAACCCTTGAAGACACCAAAACCCTTACCATTGAAACCGGAATTCAAAACTCCGGACTGGCCCTGGTTTTGATTTTCAACTATTTTGATGGCTTAGGAGGAATGTCCATTATTGCCGGATGGTGGGGCATTTGGCATATCGTTTCAGGCCTTACCATCGCTAGCCTATGGAAAAAATACAATTATGTGGCAAAGGTTGTTTAATTCCCTACTCAAGCGGTTGGTGAAAACTGCCTTATGGTTTTATTTTTCAGAAATTGAAGTCGTTGGAAATTGGAAGCCTTATAAGCACAGGCCCACCCTTATAATTGCCAACCACCAAAATGCCTTATTGGATGCTTTATTGATCGCAACATTCATCGACCTAAAGCCTTATTTTCTCGCAAGGGCATCTGTTTTTAAAAACCCCTTGATTGCCAAAATTTTGGCCTTCATGAGAATGGTACCTGTATATAGAATCAGAGATGGGTTCGGGACAATTTCCGGAAACAATAAAAGCTTTGCCCTTTGTAAGTCCATCTTGAAAAAGAACGGTAAAATATTGATTTTCCCGGAAGGAAATCATTCCTTAAAACGTCGGATTAGGCCCCTTAGTAAAGGTTTTACACGAATAGTAGCTGCAACTTTAGCTGATGATCCTTCTTTTGATTTGATTATCCTTCCCATAGGTCTAAGCTATCAAGCCCACCAAAAATCAGGCTCTAAAGCCTTGCTGGAAATTGGAGCACCAATATCTGCTAAGGATTATTTTGGAGAGGAAAGAAAATTGGTTAAGCAATCAAAAAAGGCACTAGAATGCCTAAGCTTACATTTACCTGAAGAAAATTACGACAATTCCATTAAACATATTCTCCAATCAGATGTAGACATCACCAAGTGCAGAGGAAATACGGTAATGAATTCCAATGAGGAATTAAAGCCTGCCTCCAAATGGAAAAACGGGCTATTTAAAATTCTTCATCTTCCCCATTGGCTGGTATGGAAATGGATAGAGCGTAAAGTAGAAGACCCTGTATTTTATGGGACGATTAAATTTTGCATTGGGTTGGTTGGCATTCCACTTTATTACCTTGGCCTATTGATTGTGTTCTCCAAGCTTTTCTCTACAGCCCTAGCCTTAATTTGCATCTTAATATTGTCATTGGTTCTTAAAATGAATAGTAATCATTACAATATTGATGAAGAAAAATTGATCAAATAGTAAGTATATTTTTTTAATCACTGTTAATGGCGAACCGCCTAAACTTGAAATATTATCTTCTAATAAGGCTTTCCTTACACGGTAAAGATGCTTATTATGGGACACCTTTAAAATTTTTCATACTACTGCTGAACCAATTGACAAATAGCTGCTTGTTCAAACAAAGAATAGAGGTATATTTGACCGCTGCTGTATTTTTTGAATTAACTAAGGAATTTTAGCAGACCTATTAACAAGCACATGGAATATAAGCGGCTCTTAAAAAACAACAAAGATTGGGTTAAAAAAAAACTGGGAAGTGATCCGGATTTTTTCAAGAAGCTAACCAAGGAGCAAAAGCCTTTACATTTATTTATTGGTTGCAGTGACAGCAGGGTGACGGCCGAAGAACTGCTGGGCGCGGATGCCGGTGAGGTATTTGTACATAGAAACATTGCCAATTTAGTACCAAATAACGACAATAATTCGGCTTCAGTTATTGAATATGCCGTAGGTCATTTGAAGGTAAAGCATATTATTGTTTGTGGCCATTATTTGTGTGGTGGTATTGCTGCTGCACTGGAATCAAAGGACTTGGGTATATTAAATCCTTGGCTAAGAAATATAAGGGATGTTTACCGCTTACATTTTGAGGAATTAAATGCCATTACCGATGAAACCCTAAGATACAATCGTTTGGTGGAATTGAATGTTGAAGAACAGTGCATCAATGTTGTTAAAA
>NZ_CAXBOC010000340.1:0-6573 GCF_963976465.1 uncultured Cyclobacterium sp.
ATAAACGCTCTTCGTTTTGTCATGTTGATTTAAGATAAAATTTGGGTGAACAGCATATTAACCATAATTAATAATTAATTGAAACAAAAAGCGAATTTTTACATGCATCTTTTACTAAAAAGAAAAAAAAAACAATAAATAAACTCTTGCTGAGCCGGGCCTTGAAATCAATGAGCATGTTCTACCGTGAAAAGAAGCATGCATAATTCGTTTTTTTCAAACTCATAGAACCTAAAAATCCAAGTAAGTTTATCCATGAAAAGAACTATACTGTTTTGCTTACCATTATAAGATTGAAATAAAACATTAAAAATTTTTTCCTCCATCTAACATTGCTTTCTATTGCTATGATTTTTTTATACTTTTAACCTCTTCTGCGATTTGATAATTAGTCAATAGATTACTTGATCAAGCGCAAGCCAAAAACCTTTAATATCAATTAACATGCATAAAACCTTAAATAATCTAACACCCAAAATTTTTAGCAAAAATTCTTTGGGTGGAATTATTATCTGCCTTTCCTTCTTGAGCACTAGCTGTAAAGAGGAGGTTCGGGAAGAACCTTTCTCTTTAAATGAAAAATTTTATTCCGAGGACACACAACTCTATTTACCGGATGATTTGGAGGCAAGCTTATGGGCTGAATCCCCTCTTTTTTTCAATCCAACGAATATGGATGTAGACGCCAAAGGAAGAATCTGGGTTACTGAAGCCCTTAATTATCGTTTATTTCGTAATGACCCCAACAAATTTAAGCATCAGGAAGAAGGAGACAGGGTCATGATTCTTGAGGATAAAGACGGTGATGGAAAAGCTGAAAGCTCAAAGGTTTTTGTCCAAGACAAAGATTTAACTGCTCCCTTGGGTATTTCCGTAATAGGCAACAAAGTAATTGTTTCTAGCGGGCCTTCCGTGATCATCTATACAGATGAAGACGGTGATGACAAACCGGACAACAAAGAAATATTCTTAACCGGATTTGGCGGATATGATCATGATCATGGCTTACATGCCATGATGGCCGGGCCCGATGGAAAGTATTATTTTAATGCAGGAAATGCCGGACCACATATAGTAACAGACAAAAGCGGATGGACCCTCCGATCAGGAAGTTTATACAACGGGGGTTCCCCGCATATGATTGACAATGAGCCGGGAATGGTAAGTGACGATGGTAAAGTTTGGGTTGGGGGTATTGCCATGAGCATCAACCCTGATGGTACAGGCTTAAAGGTATTGGGTCATAATTTCAGAAATTCTTATGAATTGGCCCTAGATAGCTATGGCAATATGTGGCAAAATGACAATGATGACGATGGCAACAAAGGGGTACGTGTTTCTTGGTTAATGGAGGGTGGCAATATGGGCTATTTCAATACAGATGGCTCCAGAAAATGGCAGGCAGATAGACGGCCGGGCCAATCCATCCCTATGGCACATTGGCATCAAGATGACCCCGGCGTAATCCCATTTGGGGACAATACCGGTTCAGGGTCCCCTACTGGCATCACTTTCTATGAAAGTGATTTGATGGGAGAGAAATACCAAGGCACCCTACTCGCAAGTGAAGCTGGAAGAAACGTAATTCTTGCTTATAAACCTGAAGTTAAAGGAGCCGGTTTTGAACTAAAAAGGCATAACTTGATTACTTCCTTGCCTGAAGAAGAAGTGGAAGATGCAAAAAGCCGAGCGACAGATGCAGACAAAACCAAATGGTTTCGGCCAAGTGATGTAGTAGTCGGAACTGATGGTGCCATCTACGTGGCCGATTGGTACGATGGCATGGTAGGTGGACATCGAATGATAGACAGTACGGGCTTTGGTAGAATATATCGAATTACCCCTAAAGGTAAAAAATTAAGCCGTCCTGAGATTGACTTATCTACTACCCAAGGACAAATAGCTGCTTTAAAGAATCCTGCCGTCAATATTCGAAATTCCGGTTTTGGCTTGCTTGCATCCCAAGGTGCTCAGGCAGTAGATGCAGTAAAAGAAGTGTTGAAGGATAATAACCCTTACCACCAAGCAAGGGCCATTTGGCTTCTTTCCAAAATGGGCAATGAGGGGGTTCAAATTGTTGAGGAGCAGTTGGAGGCCGGTAATCCTGATTTAAGGTTAACGGCATTTAGGGCTTTGAGGCAGGTTACACCTGATATTTTGCCCTTTGCCAATAAGTTAAGTAAAGACCCATCTGCTGCCGTGCGTAGGGAAGTGGCAGTGGCCATGAGGGATATGCCGATGAATCAGGTAGAAGATGTTTTAATTGAGCTGGCCTCACAGCATGAGGGTGATGACAGGTATTATGTAGAGGCATTAGGTTTAGCCATGGATGGCAAAGAAGAAGAGGTCTACCCAACTCTTTTGGAAGAGTTAGGTGCTGAAGCCCTTGATTGGAAACCGGGGTTTGAAGACCTCACCTG
The DNA here is from genome assembly GCF_963976465.1 of uncultured Cyclobacterium sp. Classification (NCBI taxonomy): domain Bacteria; kingdom Pseudomonadati; phylum Bacteroidota; class Cytophagia; order Cytophagales; family Cyclobacteriaceae; genus Cyclobacterium; species uncultured Cyclobacterium sp. The sequence continues at coordinate 2,421 of NZ_CAXBOC010000340.1, forward strand.
GCGTTTGCATCCCAAGCAGGCAGTCAACAGCTTGAAAAAAAGGGCCATGTCTACACAATTAACAGAGGCGCAACGAAAAAAAGCCGTAACAGCGCTCGGCTTTATCAATGACCAAAAAGCAGTAAATGCCATGCAAGAAATTGCTGCTTCGGATATTGCGGATGTGAAAGACCAGGCTTTGTGGTGGTTAAGGTATAGAAGAAACAATGAATGGAATGGTTATGAGATGGAAATTCCTGAATTAAAAGCCAACCTAAGCCCGGAAATTCAAAAGGAAATGTTGGCGAATAAATCCATTCTAACTCAAAACAGCAGCTTGGAAGCAGAAAAAATAAAAGCAGCCCAGGCCATGGCGAAAGACAAAACCGGTGGCATGATGTTGATTGGTTTGGCAGAAAAAGAAGCACTTTCGGAGCAATTAAAAACCGAAATTAGTAAGGTGATTTTCCAAAATCCTGAACAAGCCATTCGTGTATTGGCAGGTGATTATTTCAGTAAACCTACAACAGCACAGGACATCACATTGGAGGATGTAAGTGCGATAGAAGGCGATGTAGCTAAAGGAAAGCAAGTTTTTCTAGGCAAATGTGCCACCTGTCATCAAGTAGGTGATGAAGGCCGTAACATTGGCCCAAATTTAAGCATGATTGGAGCCAAGCTTGACCAGAATGGTTTGTTTGATGCCATCAGCAATCCAAGTGCAGGGGTGGCCTTTGGCTATGAATTGTGGCTGATCAGCTTAAAAGATGGAACTGTTGCTTATGGATTTCTACAGGCTGATGGGCCTATTGTTGTTTTGGAGGGACTTCAAAATGAAGTATACAATATACAAGCAGAAGACATCTCCTCAAGAAAAAGATTTGCGACCAGCATTATGCCAAAACCTGCTGATTTAGCATTGAATAAAACCGATATTTCAAACCTTACCGCTTATTTGCAGGGATTGAAATAGCAACCCATAATAAAAATTAGAAAGGAATCGCCAATCATTTTCCTGTGTCATAGACAGCAAAATGATTGGCGATATTATTTTAACCGAAATAGGAAATAGTAATACGTGGACTTTACCTAAATACAAATCAATCGATTGGATACTGCAGCAAAGCCAAAAAACGCTGATCTGGGTCAATAAAGCTACAAAGCACCCGATTTTGAAGTGATTTCATCTGATAATACAATACCTATTTCATATGTTTGGTTAAACATTAAAATATTGAAACGTCAATTAACAAGCATTAAACCTTCTCTGCCTAATTGGCTACAACATACCAGCTAAGGAAGCCCTTATTAAGGGATCAATTATTAAGGGATCAATTATTTTTTCAATTTCACTTTTTTACTTTTCATTTTTTGCGGCAACATGGATACATTGCCTTCTTTATCGCTAATAAATAAACGAGATTCAGAAGATTTTCTACCATGGCCATCTGCCCAAATGGCATAAAAATCAGGATGTGCATTGACCGGTCTTCTTGCGTAGGTGTGATTATAGGGACTATCAGCAGTCATTTGCTTAACCATCTCCCAAGATTTTCCTTGATCAGTGCTTTGCCAAAGGGCAATTTCTCCTCCCGGGTTATAGGGCTGTGGCCCTACTTCAGTAGGAGCAATTATACGCCAAGTACCTTTTTCATCAATATACAGGGAACCCATGTCGTAGTTATTATCGGAAGTGGTAACGTTGTTGATTTCCCACTCCGTGCCATTCCATCGGGCTGTCCTCCAAGTTCTAGGGCCATTTTGTGGCCCTGCTTCAAAGCCTTTGGAAGTTATAAAAAGAATTACTGGCCTGTTTTCATTGTCATAGGTTATGTCCTTCATATAGACATTAAGGTTTTCATCGTAATAATTGTAAACCAACCCTGCATTTTCTATGGAAGTCAAAGGTAAAGACAAAGCAGTACCATCGGCTGCTCTCCACGTTTCTCCAAAATCAGGTGATTCCACATAATAAAGGTTGGTTCGCCAGTTTAAGCCGTTCTTTTCTTTAGTATCCGGATGAAAATTAAAGGCAGAGCCAACCAACTCATTTCCAACAGCACTGATTTGGTAATGCCCTTTTTTGATGGCTGCGATGCGTTTCCATTCTGACCAGTTTTTCCCATCCCGGCTTGTCATAAAGCAGATCGTCCGGTCTGCAGGATATTTGTACCTTGTAAAAAAGCTTACAAAGCCCTTATCCGGAACATTCCAAGTCTGCATATAGGAGAAGTTATCCAGAGGCACTTTTTCTCCATTTTCTAATTTATTAGCCTCCACCACTTCAAATGATTTTATATCATAGGGTTTGCGGCTTCTGTGAACATAAGAAGGCCTGGAAGTACCATGGGAGGTAGAGAATAAATAAATATAACCATCCTTATCTATAGAAATGATGGGGTTGTCATGCGCATCTATGGTATTCTTATCCAACACTAAGGTTGGCTTGGGCACTTCCCCGGTTTCATGATCATAGTAGGAAACCATGTGATACAAAGTAGAATTTTCAGCATTTGTTCCTCCATAGCAAAAGAAGGTTTTATTTACCTCTTTCCGGTAAATTGCTATTGGATTGTGCTTGGCAGTATAGGTGGCCAATCCTCCACTATATTTAAATTTATATTCATTGTCCAATGGCTGGTTCATGTACCATATTCCATTGTAGCCATCCTGCTTTTTATTGACTAAAACACCATCATGCCTTTGTAGATCAGGATGTAATTTAGCGTTTTCATCTTTTGATTGTTTATCCTTTGACTGGTCTTGTCTTTGCACCGAACATCGGGCAAACAATAAGGAGATAAAGATCAAAAGGACAATTTTTGTGTTTTTCATGTATTCTTTTCTATTGGATAATAAAATATTATAAAGGTTTTGCTAGCATAATAGCTCAATTTTTTGCCCACCATACAGGTATTTCATAAATGGTTTGGTCATTGATGTCAGAAGGAGTATTGGGATTTCTATTGACCTCAGAAGGCGGATAAGGCAACCTTAATGGAGTTCCTTGGGGGTCGTTCATTTGAGGTATACCTGTTCTTCGGTAGTCATTATAAGCCTCTATGGATTGAAACATCCAAAAAGAAATGTTCTTTTGGCCAATAATATGGTCCATACTCAAATTATTTGCCCCGGGAAAAACAGTACCTTGGTTTAAGTATTCATCTATTTCACCTTCAGAAATTCCAGACCTTCTACAAGCCGATTCAACAGCTTCTTGATAAGCCACATAAGCTTCCTCATTTAATCCCAACCTAAACTTTGCCTCTGCCTCCAAAAATTTCATTTCATCATAAGTAATCAACGGCTGTGGTGCCTCGTCATACAGAACCGTTTCTGTTGATGGTGCTGAATAAACGGAATGGGTCTGATCTGACTGGGCTTGTCCGGTTGGAGCGCCAACAAATTCATCATTTATTCTGGTAAACCATCTGTTTGCCCTGGGGTCAGTATAGTCCGAATCGTTAAAACTGTTGACTAAATCAAGGAAGGTCTGGCTTACCGCATAGGTTTGTTCGGACTTCTGCCATCCGGCCCATGGGTTATCATTGGTATTTCCCGACAGGTAACCATCAAAAATCATCCCTTCATCTTCAGATTCAAAAGTGTTTGCTAGGGCATCTATCACATTTTGGGCTGAAGCTTCCGGTTGTATATTACTTAACCTATTGTAAAAGCGTGCTTTTAGCCCATAGGCAGCCTTTTTCCACATTTCTGTATCCCCTTCATAAATTAGGTCAAACCTAGAAATATCTCCAATGGATTCCCTATGCAGGTCTACTATGGCCTCATCAAGCAAGTTTTGCAAAAAGGCATATATAGTCTCTTGATTATCAAATGTCGGCGAGCGATTTTCGCTTCCTTTATTTGCCTCAGAATGGGGCATCTCCCCAAAGAAATCTGTTCCAACACTTAAAGTATAAGCGTAGAGCACTTTAGCGATACCTACAGCATGAAACTGACCTTCTTCGTTCCCTCCTATTGAACCTTTTTCGATAATGGTGTTAAGGTCTTTTAAGGTATAGTAAGTACTGCCCCAAACATTATCATTTACATTAAAAGGCATTCTAGGGTTAAGGTGTACATTGGTCGTATGCTCTACAAAAAAACAAGCATACTCTCCTCCACCATCTCCTGCAACACCGTGTACTGTGCTGACGGTAACTTGAGGCAA
>NZ_CAXBOC010000341.1:0-6546 GCF_963976465.1 uncultured Cyclobacterium sp.
TTATGAAGAGTTTTTATCCAAGTTGAACAGTGCTACCACGCAGAAAACATTCCTTTTTCTAAGCCCATTCGGGTATATACCACCACAAGATTTATATAAGTTTATCAAAACCACTTTTCATAAGTATGTATTTCTGACTTATGATGAGGAAGAGAGAGTTATTCTCAATTATGAAAGAAGGCATGAAAATATTTTAGGTGTTGAATTAAATTCTGAAGATAGAACCTCATTGACAGGCATTGCATTTCCTTATGAAGAACAACCGGAGGATGTATCTGATTTAATTGATAGAATTTATGATAAGGAGAATTGTCAAGGAAGTATCTACTTCTTTGAAGATGCTTCAGTGGTGAATTATCAAATAGATTTTGAAGGTGATGAAAGTTTAGTTTTAGCTGCTAACAAGTCAGTTTTACATGAAAAAAACGGTCAGAAAAGAAGAATAAAAGTATCGAATTTAATTCCGGGTGACAGGATAAGGGTTTATTCCAATCTTTCAAAGGATTTACTTTTTGACACCGCAAGGAATCAGGATTTAAGCAGTAGATTTTCTGAAATTGAAGAACATTCCAAGTTTTGGAAAGAATGTCTATATGATTATTTCAACAAAAATGGTTTTGAACACTTAGAACAAGAACTACTCAAGGAAATGCAAAGTAATGGGATTTCTATTAAGAGTACCGCTACCCTCAAAAACTGGCTCAATCCTGAAAGTAGTGTGAAATTCCCACACAAACAACGTGATCTATTAGCAATAAATAGAACAATTAAAAATAAGGCTTTAGAGGAAAAGATTTCAGAAGTTTCCAAAAGCAGGAGTATTTATAACGGGATTATGATTGCCTTAGGCCGTGATCTGAGTGATGAAGTGATGGAATTCATTATGAATAGGAACAAGGGCAATATTTTAAGCTCCTTCTCCGAATTAGAAATCCAGTCCTTTGTAAATACCTCTGCTCCATTAAAGAAAGTCCATAAAATTAAAATAACCGAAGAAGATGAGTCAGAATAATTCAGATTATTTAGCAAGGGAAAAGTTTGAGCAGCGAATTGCCAAAGGAATGATTGGTCCGGGATCTGATACGTGGGGATTACCTGATGAAGAAGAAATTATTTCTAATGATACCCCTTTACAACGGTATTTTTCGGGAATCCTATTTCCCGATAAGGACTTGGTTTCTTGTACTACTCAATCTGCAATTGATGATGCAGAAATTCAAAGTCAAAGTGAAAGATCAGATATTGAGGAGGAATCACAAGAGATTGAACAGGAAGATGATGATGAAAAAACTCAGAGAACAATTGAATCGGATGAAGATAGAGTAAGTAAAACAAACTTCTTTCCTACGAATGTCGGACTCTCAGTTTGTTTGCCTTCAAATGTAACTGAACTTGATCTTTCTATTTCATTTGGGCTTTATTATCAGCCTGATAACAAGGAGGTGAAAATCAAGATTTTCGAAGAAGGTTATCGTTCGTTTCTTAACGAGAAGATTCCCTATCAACTCCCATTTAAAGAAATTTTGAAATACGAGAACGGATTTATGTTTTTGGAAAGAGGAATAAAGGGAAATGTTGGCGGGAAAAAGAAAAGAAGTGAAGAATTTTTAGCCTTTGATCAATTCAGGAAAAAAGATAATTTGAAGGATTCTTCGGTAAAATATTTCATTAACCACTTAGAGAGGCTGATAAACATAGGGAGGATATGGAAAAGAAGGGATTTTAAAATACATCAGACCATCCCTATCAAAAACACGGCAAAGCCTGTTGAACTTTCGTTTGAAAGCAGTTTTCACCCTCAAACCAAGATTGGTTACAATGTAAAGGTTGTAAAGCAAAGTGACCGGCAGTATGTAAAGGTTCAATTGGTCAATATTTCTGAAAAGCATCCTGCTAATAGCTTCTCGAATAGAAATGAAAACCTAAACTTGAAAAGCATATTTCAGGCGGAGGTCAAAGTCTCTTCAAGCAATTTTTTACCCTACAAACAATTTAATTCCGATAAAATAGGGATTGACGAAGAAGCAAAAGAGCTCGAATTTATCTATAGATCGGTTGAAAACTATGCGATTGGTCATAATTGTTCTACGTATTGGAATGATGAACATACAGAAGTCAAAACAACATTTCTGCCAGCACAGAATATTAAAGATGTTACAAATACTTTTGGTGCAGATGACACCAAGCTTCAAAGGACACTTGATTTAAGAAATTTGTCCGTTTGGGGCCTTAACCAGAAGCAGGTTATTGACCATTTAAATTATTTTGTCAAACAGTACGGAGATTGGATTTCTGATCAAGAAAGTAAAAATCAGGAGAAGAGTGGTAATTCAGAGATTGAAAAACAGATTGTGCTCAGACAAAAGAAAAACTTTGATAGGTTAAAGTCTAACTTATTACTTCTTGATGATCCTGATGTATTCAAAGCTTTCCAGATTGCTAATACAGCAATGTACATACAGCTTATTATTTCCAATGACATCAATTTTGGAAATACTGAAAAAGAACTTTCAGAAGCATCATCAGAAAATCTGAATGATTTGGACTTCTTCAAAAATTATGATGCTCAGTACAGAAAAGCTGAAGGAAAGATTCCATTTATTCCATCTTATCGTCCATTTCAATTAGCCTTCTTACTGCTTAATATTGAAGGGATCGTAAATCCTGAAAGTAATGACCGAAAGAGTATTGTAGACTTAATATGGTTTCCTACAGGCGGTGGGAAAACGGAAGCCTATTTAGCGGTTACGGCATTCACGATTGCTTTTAGGCGATTATCTAATGAGACAGGCTATGAAGGCACCACGGTCATTATGCGATATACCTTAAGGTTATTGACCGCACAGCAATTTGAACGAGCATCCAGACTGATTACTACACTGGAATTTCTCCGGAAACAAGCAGAATTTACGGATTCTTTAAAAGGTGAACCGATAACTATTGGATTATGGGTTGGAATGGGTTCCACGCCTAATAAATTAAAGGAAGCCAAAAGCCAAATCGAGGAAATAGATAAGGAATGCGAGAAGACAAATAGAAAGAAAGAATTGGTTGGTAACCCTGAAGAAAAGAATACCTTCCAAATCAACAGCTGCCCTTGGTGTGGAACAAAGTTGGTAACAAAGAAAATCACGAAAAGTGGGAATTTGGTTTGGACTCATGGATTTAAAGAAGCGAAAAGTGATTTAAAGATCATATGCAATAATCCAAATTGTACTTGCTCAGAAAAAATACCTGTACAGGTGGTAGATGAGTTATTGTATCAAAATCCGCCAACGCTGCTCTTTGGTACGGTGGATAAATTTGCTATGCTTTCATGGCAGGAAAAAGCCCACCAGTTTTTCAATTCACTGGACTCGGATAAGCTTCCTCCTGACCTGATTATTCAAGATGAGTTGCACCTTTTAAGTGGTCCGCTAGGTTCGATTACAGGGATTTTTGAAAGTATCATTGAAATACTCTCCACTAAAGGAAAAAGAACTCCCAAGATCATAGCCTCAACAGCAACATTACGGAAATAGAAAGGTCAATATTTTCCCACCTTCTGGAATCATGCATGACAATAGTTTTTTTGCACGTGAAGAGAGCAGTAAAAGTAAACGCAGATACTTTGGGTTTATGCCTACAGGTAAAACAACCGTGGATACTCAGCTACAAATACTTGCTCATTTGTTGGTTGCAAGATTGGAGATTTTCGCAGATAAAGATACCAAAGAAGCTATAAATAATTACTGGACAGTAGTTTCTTACTACAACAGCTTAAAAGATGTGGGGAGAACATTTAATAAAGTTGGAGATGAAGTTTCAACATTTACTTCTACACTTCAATATCGTTTAGCAAGTCTTTTTGGTTCCGACATGAAAGATTTTACCTTCAATTACTTTGGGCTCTCGAATCGCACTAAAGAACTAACAAGTCGTATTGAAAGTACGAAAATAAAATCCGTCTTAAATGAAATTGAACGTGTTTTTGACGAGGATAAGATTGAAAGAAGTAACAAAGGATATACTTATCTAAATGATGTGGTAGATTTTGTTTTAGCGACCAATATGATTTCGGTTGGTATTGATATTAGCAGGCTGAACGTTATGTTAATAAATGGAATCCCAAAAAACATAGCCGAATATATTCAGGCATCAAGTAGGGTTGGACGAAGTACTCAGGGTCTTGTGATTTCACTTATGAACCCAAATCGAGCTAGAGAAAAGTCTTATTTTGAACATTTCAACAATTTTCATCAGGCTTTTTATAAAAGTGTTGAACCCTTGAGCATTACCCCTTTTACTGAAAATACGATTGAGAAAATGCTTTCCAGCCTGATTGTATCATACGTGAGAAACAAAGTGCCAGGAATGGCAGGAAATAAGGACGTAGTGTATTTTCAAAAAGAAATGATTGACCCACTAAAGGTATATATCAGACAGCGATTTCCTGATGATGAAAATTCCATAAACCTATTTGAAAAGCATTTGGATAACCTCGCATACGATTGGATAGAAAGAATACAAAAATCAGGTTTGAAAGAGTATAAACAGCTATTGAAACGTCCGGCTGAAAAAGATGACAATCAAGATTGGGTGTTAATGCAGTCTATGCGTGAAATTGATTCCAATACTTTTATAAGCATTAAAGAAAACTTCTAAATATGGCACGATATACAGAAACACAATCAAGAAAGGTCATTAGTTCTTATGGTGGGGTGGAATCAATAATAGAAACTCCGAAGGGAGCTTTAAAAATCGAACACTTTGACCGTTGGCCATTTTTCAAAGCAATAGGCGACGGTAAAATTGATAGTGAAAAGTTTATCATTGAAGATAACCGGTTATTAAAAAGACTGCAAAGCTTAAATGGCTTCCCAAAGTTGAAAGAATTTTTAGAAGTCCCTTCAAATCATTCGAACCCTAACAACAAGTCGGTTCCTGTTGATACTAGCAAAGTAATAAGTTCAACATATTTTCCAACATGGTTTTATTGCAACAATTGCGAAGGATTTAATAATCTGAGGGGTTGGTGGGAATTGTGGAAAAAGGTTGTTCAAAAACATGGTGGACAAGTTCAAAAAAGTGATTTTATCCCTCCTAAATGCCCTAATTGCTTTGATAAAGCCAAATCAGGTAATAGTAAAGATGGGAAAAGAAGGCGATTTTACTATGATCTTGAGCAAGTTCGTTTTGTAATGACAGCACCTTCCGGAGATATTCGTGATGTGCCATGGGAAAGATGGAATAAGGTTGTTAAAAGAGATTCCGAAACAGGGAAATCAGAAGTGAATGGAAATGGCATTCAGTTTGACTTTGAGAATTTATGCTGCGATGACCAAGAGCTACAATATTTTAAGTCAACAAAATTCTCGGACTTAGCAGGTATTCGTATCGAATGTAAAAACTGTAAATCTAAAAACACCTTATCAGGGTTTTTCGGGATGAGGATACGAGTGCCAAACAAAGAGCAAACATTTTTCAAGCCCGTTTTACGTTCGAGCAATAGTTGCTATTATCCCGTAATGATCAGTAGTATTTATCTCCCAACTAAGAGAAAAATTGATGTTGAGGATCAGAGAAAAATACAGAGGTGGCACGATAAAGGAAAGGATATTGATTTCATTTATGAAGCTCTTGAAGAAAAATATGAGTTCCAAAAAATTGAAAACTTCATTCAGGGAGAAATAAAAGGAGAGTTTGAGCCTGAGAGCGAATATCGTTTAAAGGAGTATGAGTTTCTTCTTAATGAAAAATCAAAAGATGAAAATTTGGTTTATGATCACATTCCAATAGATGAATTGGCTAAACTTGGCGTTGGTCATCTTATTGGTGTAAGGCGACTTAAAGTAACCACTGTGCAAGTTGCCTATACTCGTCAAGAGCCATTAGATAATGACCAATTTTTAAGTGGAGAACCCGGTGAAAATAATATTGAAGCTAAATACACTTCTGTATGGGGTAATCAAACGGAATACTTACCAGCAGTAGAAAGCTTTGGAGAAGGTATTTTTATTTCCTTGGATTCCACAAAAATTGATAGTTGGATTTCATTGGCTTTTAAAAACAACCGTTTTAAAAATAGGGTTGGCCAGCTTTTCCAAAATTCTAAGGATAATGATTTGCAAAGTGTTCAATTAAAGTTTGAAAGTGAAAGTCATCTAGCCAGATTTGTTCTTGTTCATTCTTTATCTCACATTCTAATTAAAGAGCTTGAATTTCTTTGTGGTTATCCATCTACATCGTTAAATGAAAGACTTTTTATTGATAATGATGATATGCATGGAGTGTTACTTTACACGGTAGCAGGAACTGAAGGTAGCTATGGTGGATTGGTGTCTCAGGCAAATGAACAATCTTTTAGTCGAATTTTGAAATCGGCTCTATACAGAGCTACAGATTGTGCTTCGGATCCCATTTGTTACAACACGGAAGATGGGCAAGGAGTTGGAGGATTGAACATGGGTGCTTGCTATTCTTGTTGTCTTGTACCTGAAAATGCTTGTGAAGAGTTTAACAGCTTTCTTGATAGGTCCTGGAGTTTTTGTTATTGGAATACCTTGG
>NZ_CAXBOC010000342.1:0-6543 GCF_963976465.1 uncultured Cyclobacterium sp.
AAATACCCCCTTGATGTCGGGGTGCACTTGTAATATGGATTCCATAACTTCCATGGCTTTGTTTCTGTCGAAATCTGCATTTTGCTGGGCAACCATTTGAAGTTCGGGATAATTGTCCACCACCGAATGAAACCCTCTAGACCTGCTCCAAGTGTTGTTGTCACCTACTAAACCTAGAATTTCAACATATTTGCCCTTTTTATTGAGCTTTTCTACAAAGTATTTACCAATGGCCACGCAACCTGCATAGCTGTCTGAAAGAATCTGGCTTGTGGCTGCATCCGTTGCATTGATCTCTCGATCCATGCAAAATACCGGCACCCCCTTTTCTTTGGCGATCCTTACATTGGCAATTGAGCCATCTGCATTTGTAGGGTTGAAAAGTATGGCGTCATATCCTGAAGAAACAGCGTTTTCAAAATGATCTGTTTCTAGTGCGGTATTGTTTTGGGAATCAAAAATAGTTGCCTCAAATCCCAATTCGGTAGCACGATCTGCGGCTGTTTCTGCCAATACTACAAACCAGGGATTGTTAAGAGTGGACACAATTACGGCCACCTTTTTAGGTTGATCCAAGGCGTGTTCATCAGGTCCTCCGCAGCCATTTAAAATCAATGCTACTGCAAAAAAGCAAAGCATTTTTAAGGGGTTGAAATTGGTCATTTTGGGTTTGGGTGTTAATTTTTTAAAACTAATACTGCTTTCGCTACTATGCCATCACAGGAAATCCCGTAATGCTTAAAGATCTCATTTTGGGAACCCGTCACGGTGTACTCATCGGGAATGCCCATAATATGGAATGGGTTTGTTGCCCCTTGTTGAAAAAGGTAGGAAGCACAGGCTTCTCCTAAGCCTCCGTTTACCATATGTTCTTCTACTGTGATTATTGGTTTCCCAACTTTGGCTAAATCATCCAGAAGCTTTGTATCCAAAGGTTTGATGGTGTGCATGCTGATAACCTTGGTAGTGATTCCATGCTGCTGTTCCAAAACCTCTGCTGCCTGCCATGCGTGTTGGACGGTTTCTCCATTGGCAATGATGGTAAGGTCAGTTCCTTCGCGGATAACTCTCCCCTTACCAAATTCGAATGTTTGGTTTTCTTCACTCAAGAAGGGTACGCTTTTTTTACCAAAGCGAAGGTAAATCGGTTGTTTAAGATTGGCGGCTAAACGCACCGCCTGTTCAGTTTCGAAGTTGTCCGCTGGCACCACAATGGTGATATTGTTGATGGCTCGAAGCACGGCAAAGTCATGAAGGCTATGATGTGTGGTGCCTAATGCACCGTAGCTTACACCAGCACTTATTCCTACCAATTTCACGGGGTTATCAGAATAGGCCACATCGTTTTTGATTTGTTCCAGTGCTCTTGCTGTAAGGAAACAAGCAGGTGAAACAGCAAAAGGTTTCTTTCCTGCAGAAGCCAGGCCAGCGGCTACGCCTACTAGATTTTGTTCAGCAATGCCAACCTCTACAATCTGATTTGGATATTTCTGTCCAAATGGAACGAGTTTCCCCGAACCGCGGGAGTCACTCGTTACGGCAATGATTGATGGGTCCGCAGCAGCTAAGTTTTCAAGGGTTTCAGCAAAAACTTCTTGGTTTGCTCTACCCATTTTTAAATTTTTATTTACAATTTTATTCAGTTCCATGATCTATGAGATTAATGCCTCAGCCGCGTCTAGTTCTGATATAGCCAATTCGTATTGTTCGGGGCTTGGGACGCCATGGTGCCATTTCAAAACGCTTTCCATATAACTCACCCCTTTTCCTTTGACTGTATGGGCAATGATGAAATTTGGTTTACCAATATTGTATGGGCCATTGTTTAATGCTTCTGTCAGTTCTTTTAAATTATGACCATCAACCTCTTTCACAGACCAACCAAAAGCTTCCAATTTTTCCTGAAGGGAATCAGTATTCATTACTTCCTGATTTGAACCGGTGATTTGCTGTTTGTTATTGTCCAAAATCGCGTATAGGTTGTCCAATTTATAATGCGATGCGGAAAGAAATGCTTCCCAGTTGGAGCCTTCAGGCAATTCACCATCTCCTAAAAGCGTAAATATCCGGTGTTGCTTTTTGTCCAGTTTGGCTGCAATAGCCTCTCCGACGCAGATAGGTAAACCATGGCCCAAAGCTCCGGTATTTTGCTCCACTCCATTTACTTTTTTTGTAGGGTGGCCGATATAGTGAGATTGGTACTGACAAAGCGTTTCCAGGTCTGATTCAGGAAAAAAACCTCTGTCTGCAAGCGTGACAAACAGGGCTTCTACGCTGTGTCCTTTACTTTGAATATAGCGGTCTCTTTCAGGGTTTCTGAAATCGTTTGTGTTCACATTAAGTACTTTATTGTACAATACATTCAATATGTCCACACAAGATAAGCTTCCTCCGGTATGTCCGGCTTTTGCTTTGTAAATGTATTTGAGAATGTTTTTTCTCAGCAATACTGACTTTTTTTCCAAATCTTTATCTGACATCATTGTTTTCTCTTCGTGGTAACAATTCACCTGATTTTATTCTCCTTCATGATGGTATACGTCCCATCCCATATAGTTTTCAAATGCTTCTTTCAAAACTTCAGAAGTATGCGAGGCATTCATTACGACATGATGTTCGAAACCATTTTTACATATATATTGCATTAATCCCTGAAGGTTTGGGATTTTTGCAACGGCCCTATTTCCGAAAGTTTTTAATTCATCATTTGTCAACATTCCATCTCCCATGTAGGCTTTCATGATTCCTTTGGTATCATCTGTGGTGATTCTACCGAAAGTCAAGGGTGAGGCAGGCGTACGTCCATCCAAAGCACCATAGGTGTTTTCCACCCCTACAGTGGTACCGAGAATGGGTGCATTGCTAATCTCTATGTCAGGTAAGAAGGATTTGGCCCAGTTTCCGCAGTGGAAAAGCACACATTTTTCCTCATCATCTGCATAGTTATTGTTCCAATCTACCAAAGCACTGGGAGAACCAGAGGCCAATTGCATTGCATACATGCTTAGGGTTCCCGTCACATCTACTTCACAGGCGCTAGGGATCATGCCTTCGCTAAACATACTTGAGCTGGTGCAAACATTGCAACCATAGTTTTGCTGAAGCGAGGTCCAACACTGAATGGCATTGGCATCCAATTGATTTTCAGTCATAAAATCATTCAATACCACATCAAGCTTTGCCATTTGAATTAAAGACTCACTTGGGGTTTTTCCGGTAGAGGCATAATTGTGAATTTTCTCCAAATGATCTTTTACCCGATGATGAGAATTGTCTAGCTTATTGGCTTTTCCAAGTATTTCTGATAAATCGCAGGTGACCACAGAAATGCCATTTTTCTGCAATATTTTTTCGCTGTACCTCACCGTGTTAAAAGCAGTGGGTCTGGCGCCAATGGCTCCAATTCGAACATTTTTCATTCCTTTAACTAAACGGCAAACACCCAGGAATTTTTGTAAATCTGCCTGAAAGGATGGGTCGGTAGGGTGGACCACATGTTTGGTAGTGATCGAATATTTGATACCGTATTGGTAAAGGTTATTGCAAACTGAGATTTTCCCACACCATGAATCTCTTCTGTTGGCTACATTTAGTTTATTCAGCTCATCAGGGTATCCTTGAATAAGTACCGGCACTTTAAGATCAGCAAGGTGTAAAGTGTCTGCAATTCCTCGTTCATCTCCGAAATTTGGGAGTACTACTAAAACACCTGCGATATCTTCCTTATGCTTCTTGAAAAGATCAGCACATTTCCTGGCATCCAAATAGGTTTCAACTCCACCAAGTTTAGTTTCTTTTTCTCCAAAAATAATGGCTTTGACCCCTTGCTTTTTAAGAACTTTTAAAACCTCAGTTCTTGCTTCTGACACGAGTTTGTCAGGGAAAAAATCTCTATTTCCTATGATAATGCCTAAAGTAATGTTTTGATTTTTCATTGTTTTGTTAAAATGGGCTTATTACTTGCTATTTTTCATTATTATCTTCAGCGATAATTAATTGGATTTCATTTTCTTTGAAAACCTCTTTGTGTTTATTTTCGACTCCTTCGTCAGTGATAATGTAATCAATAAGTGATAAGGCACCGAGGCTGGCAAAAGCACTTTTTCCAATTTTCGAAGAATCGGCTACCAGGTAAGTAATGTCTGCGGCATCTATCATGGCTTTTTTCACTACAAGATCGCTAAGGCTTGGGTAGGTAAGTCCGGATTTTAAGGAAATACCTGCAGTTGCCAGAAAGAGTTTCTGGACATTCAGCCCCTTAAAGAAATCAGCCGCTTTTTGACCGGTAAGTGATAATGTAGGTGCCTTGAATTCACCTCCAGTCATGATAATGTCTATGTTTGGATTAGCACCTAGCATAAGTGCTATATTTAGGGCATTTGTAATGACTGTCAAGCCCTTAATATTTATTATTTTTTTAGCAATCTCAGTGGTAGTAGAACCTGAATCTAATATGATGGTATCCCCGGGCTGAATAAATTCCAGACACTTTTCGGCAATAATTTCTTTTTTCTTCAAATTATCCTGATGGATTAATGAGAAATTACGCACCTGGTCTTCCACATTTTTTAAATGTACACCACCGTGCTCTCGGATAACAAAACCATTTTTTTCCAATTTTTCCAGATCCTGTCTGATAGTGACCTCTGTGACCTTAAAAATCCTGGCCAGATCGATTACTTTGGCAGATCCATCTTCTTTAAGTAAGGCAAGTATCTTTTCTTTTCTTTGTTTTGGCAGCATATTTTTTGTTTAATATCGAAAACATTTTCGATAAATTGTTTTTACTAGGGTTTAAAGCTTCTATTTTGCTGGTGTCTCAAGTTATGCACCATTGAAAGTAGAAGTCATACTTGTAAATAAAATTAAAATTAAGAAATAAATAAATATTTTTCTTAAAAATTTTCGTTTTTATTTATTTTTGGTTTCATTTACTTTTGTTTTAATTCATATTTATTTGTTTTAGTGCGGATTGTGGTTTTGATATACCCTATACCAAAAGACAATTGTTTAAATTTTAGCGTAAAAAAAGAGAAAATGAATTTAATGTATAGCACAAGTTTTTTGTGGATAATCGCTTGGCTGGCGATAATTGATTTCAAGGCAGATAAAATGGAAACTGTTAAGCCCAGGGTTTTGATTAGTTCCGATATAGGAGGAACCGACCCGGATGATTTTCAGTCCATGATACATTTATTGATGTATGCGGATCAATTTGAAATTGAGGGCTTGATTTCCTCTCCTTTCGGGGGAGGACGCAAGAGTGATTTCTTGGACATTATTGCGCATTATGAAAAGGATTATGCCCAGTTAGCAAAACATACAAGTGGTCTTCCGAAACCCGCTGCTTTGAGATCGGTTGTCAAGCAAGGCGCCATTCCGGCAGCTCCTTTTAAGGGGTATTCTACTTCTACTGAAGGTTCAGATTGGATCATTAAATGCGCCAAAAAAGAAAGTGATCAACCGATTTGGGTTTTGGTTTGGGGAGGAATAGAAGATCTCGCTCAGGCATTGCATGATGCACCGGAAATAAAGGAGAATATAAGGGTGTATTGGATTGGAGGCCCGAATAAGAAATGGAGCATCAATGCCTATTCATATATCGCTGCCAATCATTCAGATTTATGGATGATAGAATCCAATGCAACCTATAGGGGTTGGTTTATGGATGATGGTACTTCCGAAACTTACAAAGCGGATGCGTATTATAACAATTTTATTCAAGGGCGAGGGGTAATGGGTAAGGATTTCATCAATTATTACAATGGAGAAATAAAAATGGGAGATACCCCATCACTCGCTTATATAATGAAGGGAGACCCGGAAGACCCTACAGGAGAAAGTTGGGGTGGAAGCTTTGAGAGGATAGACCGTAGTTCCAGAAGTGTATTTGAAGGTGGTAGTACCAAGGCAGATACAGTGGCGGCTTATGCTACAATCGAATGGAGATTTAAAGGACCTAAAATAATGGTTCCTGAGGATTCTGCAGTTTTTCAAATCAAAATACAAGGTCAGGTTTGGCCGGGTTATTACCTCGGAGAAGGGGTTTACGGAGTAAAATATAGCTCTAAAAAGGCTGAACACGGTAAATACAAAACCAGTAGTGAAATTCCTGAACTGAATGGCTTGGAAGGAGAATATATCAGTACCATTCCCTGGCCGGGAAAACCCTCTTCAGACGATTACCAATTGGGATCCAATTGGTACAGTGATCGATCAAGTAAGGGGTTATTTATTAAAGATCAACAGGGAGCGAAAACCATTGCTAACTTCAGAGAAGCCTTTTTGGGCGACTGGGGAGAAAGATGGAAATGGTTGGAAAAATAGACGTAATAGAAGGGCTATTGCCTCTTTCAGGATTAATATTACCACAAATAAGGAAATTCAATTACAATGAAAAATAAAATTGCACTTTCAAAAACAATGGGATTGATAGGGTTAATTGCAGTTCTAGCGATTGGCTCCGCAATGGGTCAGAATGATTCCAAAGATTTTCGAGACATGCGCTGGAAGGATGTTGCTGTGAAAATGCCGGAAGCCTGG
>NZ_CAXBOC010000343.1:0-6537 GCF_963976465.1 uncultured Cyclobacterium sp.
CTGTGTTGATAATAAGATCCCTTACTCTACCAAGCTCCCACCTTATCCGCTCCGAGAAAATTTCCGGATAGGAGCGAAAGCCATGGGTATGTTTTGCGCCATGAGTAATGCTATCACCTGTAAAAACCCAAATCAAGGAATTTTTTCCTTTAAGCAATAAGGCAATTTTCTCTTTGTCATTCTCTTCTGAATTAAGGAAAAAAGAACCTGTCTCTCTACCATTAAACTTAGGTATAAAGGACAATAGGGTAGGTAATGGAATTAGACAAAGAGATTTTATAAAAAACCTTCTTCTGGAAAGGCTATTCATTTTTTTATATTATTACTGATTGAAATCAAGCTGGTATTTTCCAAGCCTATTTTTTTAATTAATATAATCCTTTTCATACAACCTGACCCGAAGACCTCCTTGCATGGTGGTGATCCACAATTCACCCAGATTTCGTTCAAAAACGTAAGGGTACGAAATTCTTCTCAGCGGGGGATCCATATTTTGGCTTTTATCAATTTTAGCAATTACCGTAGGTGAAGACCATGTATTCCCATCATCTTCTGAGAATGCCATAGACAATTCATCTCTGTGGTTACTTGCCGCAACTTCCGACCATTGGTTATCTCCCCCTCTTAGTGGGTATTGATCCGTACCTTCAGGAAACCTTCTATTCCACACCAAAACCAACCTGCCACTTTCCAGCCTTTTCAATAGGCCGGGAGCAGAACTTGCAGGAATATCTGTTGGCCGGATGCCCTCCCAGGTTTTACCATCATCTGTGGAGAAAGCCTCCCAAAAAGTCCCCCAATTGGTTCGCATTAACAACCATAATTTCCCTAAGGGAAGTGATTCGAGCGTAGCTTCAGTAACTCCACTGTGATGCCCAATCCCTCCTAGGTCGATAATATTTGACCGTTCCCAAGTCTTGCCTTCATTCCCCGACTTATAAGTCAGCACCGTATGGTGTCCCGGATGATGTCGCATCATCATTGAAGTGAAAACAACATTCCCATTTTCAGTTTCTATCATGTCACGAATAGCTCCGGTCCATTCATTATGGAGCTTTTGAACGTCTTGCCAGGTTTTGCCACCATCTAAACTTCTCACGGTATAGGTAGGTAGTCTGGCACCTGGTGAATCTGAAATATCTTCTTTCCATTCCCAGTTGGCCCTTTCTTTCAAGTTCATAAAAGCCAAAACAATCACACCATTGCTTGTTTTAAGAATGGCCCGTTCATCTGAAATCAGAAAGTTTTCCGGTTTTTCAAATACAGCGTACCTTTGCCAGGTTTTACCCTCATCGCCACTTATGACACAATCTGTTCCGTCCACAGTTAGGATGTCACCATCCTCCAACTTGACAAATGGTCCCATCATCAAGGCTTTCAATTCATCAACATCCGGTTGTACCAGTGCTCCAATGGAAATTGATTTACCATTGTCTGTATTTAAATAAGCATGTTGCGCCTTTCCCGGATGGGAAAGGGCAGCCATGAAGATAATTAAAGTTAAAAATCGATAAATCATTAACATTGGCTAAGGTGTGTTTATGGGTTTATAACTGCCTATTTTTCACTGTTCGTAACCCGGGTTTTGGGTAATTTTAGAATTTAAACTAATGGTTTCTAAAGTAATTGGCCAAACCAAAAGATAATCTTGGCCTTCTTTACCCTGTAAGGAAGGTACTTTCTCAAATGCTTTATTGAAACGAATGAGGTCCCACCATCTTTTCCCTTCAAAAGCCAATTCAAACAACCTCTCCTGTAAAATGGCCTCATCATTTTCTTCTTGAGAAGCACTCACAAATTCAAAACTAGAGAAATTCTCACCATAAGCTCTTGCTCTTATCTCATTCATTTCAGCTGAGGGGTCCTGACCAAGGGCGTTTTTTGCTTCAGCAATTAGCAATAGTAATTCAGCATACCTGTAAATAACAATATCATCTAAAAACCATCGGGATCCTGATTCTGTATAACCGTCCCCTTTTTTCACAATTGATGTTATAAAGGTATTGTTTTCATCTTTGTCATAAATTTCGAAAAAGCTTCCATCTTTTCTACTATCCTCATCTGTAAATTGATTGCGCATGGTAGCTGATGGTGCCCACCAATTAAACCCTCCCGGGGTGCCAATGGTGGCAAGGGTTTCTTCTCCATAAGATTCTTTTAAATCTAGAGAATTAATGTACATGTCTGAAAACAAATTGTTAGACACCTCAAAATCATTGAAATGTACAGAGAAAATAATTTCATTATTTCCCTTATTGTCAAAATCAAAAACCCTAGAGTAATTATCCAAAAGCTCAAGGTCAGCAGTTCTAGCCTCACTCAACACACTCAATGCCGTTGTTATGTCAGTATCACCTCCATCCATGGTTTTTCCCGTCCACAAATAAACGTCCCCTTTAAGCGTATTGACCGCTGGCTTGGACCACATCGAACGACCATTATCAAAACCATTGTTTGGAAAAAGTTCAATGGCTTTTTCTAAATCAGCTTTTATCAATTCAAAAATTGAAGAAACAGCAGCCCTTTCCTGAAATGTAGTTTCTGCATCAAATCCTTCAACAGGTGTTGTAATCAAAGGAACACCTCCCCAAGTTTTGGCAAGAACAAAGTACATAAAGGCCCTCATGCTATAAGCCTGAGCCAGTAGATCATTTTTATTGTCTTCATTAGGGAAAGTGATATTTGGAACGTTTGTAATGACCAAATTGGCATAGTTGATCACCTTATAGGACTGCAACCAATCAAGGTCTGCATTACTCTCATTCATATCATTTTCAAAATACTTTCTTCTATAATCCGCATTCTGAAGTCCTTCACTCATGATCTCACTCCTAGCTTCTCCCATAAAATAGAGGGTTCTGCTAGACAAATCCCTAAACTGGTTGTACATCCCAACTATCCCTCCATAAGCATCTTGTTCAGACTGCCAAAAAGAGTTGGCGCCAATTGAACTTATAGGGGCTAATTCCAATGGTTCTGTACAGGAATAATTAAGTAGAAAAATAGCGACTCCTAGAAGGTATATCTTTATATTAACTAATTTTTTCATGATTTTTTTTGTGTTTGATCCGGACTTAATTAAAGGGAAAGGTTTATACCTAGCATAAGGTTACGCGGAACAGGAAAACGCCCCCTATTCATTCCTCCTTCTTCCGGAGAAAGACCACTAAAATCTGTCAAATAAAATAAGTTGGTCCCTGTTAGGTTGAGGCGAACGCCTTCAATCCCAATCCTTTTGTACCAACCGGCTGAATAATCGTAACTTAAGGTAAGTTCTCTTAAAGCTAGGAAATCACCTTTTTCATAATTCATCGAACTACCTGCACCATTGTTTAGATTTCTCGGATCTCCTCTCCAGTAATTGCTCTGTGCCACTTGATCTGCCCAGTAAAACTTGGGCACGTCCGTTACATCTCCTTGGTTTTCCCAAGACCTTGCAATATTTGAACTCATATTGGTATTCCCTACAAACTCTCCATCCAAATTGGCCCTCACATAGTTGTAGATGGTATGTCCGGTGGTATAGTCCATTCTCAAGTAAAGATTAATCCCCTTATAATTTACATTATTCGAAAAGCCTCCGGTCCATTTTGGGAAGATATTTCCCATATAAACCCTATCTCGGGTGTCGATCACATCATTGCCATCAACATCCAACCAGTTCACATCTCCTCCATACCTGGTTCGGTCAGGTCCGGCCATGATCATATCCTGAGGGGCAGCTGCTGCTTCATCATCAGTAGCAAAAACTGACAAGTACTGATAGCCATACATTTCTCCAATCTGACCTCCTTCTTGTAAACCACCTTTCCATACATAATCACCAACCGAAGGATCATACACATTAAAACCTCCAATTCTATTGTTTTCATTGTCATTTTCCGGAAGTTCCAAGATCTTGTTTTTTACATAAGAAGCGTTGAAGCCCACATTCCACATCCAATCCTGGGTTTCCAAAATGTTATAACTAATTTCCAGCTCCACTCCTTTATTTTCTAAACTTCCGAGGTTTGTCAACACACTGGTAAAACCGGTCAACTTCGGCATGGCCAGGGTAGTAATTAAATTGGAAGTTTCTCTTTGGTAATAATCAAATAAAACACTGAGGCGGTTATTGAATAAACTTGCATCAAAACCAATATCAAAGGTTCTGGATTGCTCCCATTTCAAGTCTGGATTTGCAATAGTTGTGTATTCAACAGCAGCATTTCCTTGGTAAATGGCTCCCACACTATAACCACCCTGTGCTTGGAAATCACTTAGGTTACCTAAATTACCGTTAAGACCATAACTCGCTCTCAATTTGAACTTATCTATTGCTGCCGGAGCATCCCAGAAAGATTCATTGTGTAAATTCCATCCTGCGGAAACGCCCGGGAAAAAACCCCATTTATAAGCAGAACCCAGGTTAGATGCTCCATCATACCTGGCACTTACAGATACTAGGTATTTGTTTTCAAAATCATAATTGGCTCTTCCAAAATAACCAAGGATTAATTGCTTCCCTTTGGAACTGGAAACTTGTACAGGTTCTCCTGAGGCATTCAAGGTAGGAATCAAATCCGTAGCTGCTCCTCGGCCTTGTGCAAAAAGACTGTAATTGTCTCTTTGATACATAGAATATCCAAGAGTAGCATTGAAGTTATGCAACTCAGTAAAACTTTTCTCATAATTCAAAACCGCATCAAACTGAATCTGCTCCCAATTCGTCTGACTTCCGGTAGCATTTCTATCTTCCACCAATTGCGTAGGTGAGTTGAGGTAGGACATCAAAAAAGTATTGGCAGTATTTGTTCTCGTAAAAAGAGAGGCCGAAGGCTCAAAGCTCAAGCCGGGAGCAAGTTCCCAATTAGCCCCACCACTTAAGGTCAACAAGGTTAAAGTATTGTCATTATTACTACGATTTAAGTGGTAAATCGGATTACCTAAAGAACGATTCACCCCCGGAGACAAGGTTCCATCTTCAAAGGCATATTTTGCTGTCGGAGGTGTAGCAATGGATCGTTCGAACAAGTTGTTTTCACTGTAAACCAAATTATCCGTGGAACGTGTAAAATTTAAACCTGCAAAAACGAACATCTTGTCACTTACTTGCAACCTACCGTTCATATTGGCAGTAAATCTTTTATAATTGGTAGTTATTGCTATCCCATCCATATCTGAATAACCAACGCCTAAATTAAAGGTGGCTTTCTCCGTTCCTCCAGATAAGTTCAAATAATGATCTTGTGTCATGGCGGTTCTAAAAAGCACATCTTGCCAATCTACCTCATCAAAAATAATGGTTTTGCTAGGGTCTACCGGATCAGGCATGCTTTGCCAGCCTTCACTCAGTTTGTATTCATTCTCTGGAGTCAAATATTGAGTGGTGTAGGCAGTATTGTTACTAAGGTCATTCCCAATACCATAACCAAATGCTCCATCTAATTGAGCAAGCCTAAATGGTGACTTAATGCCGGTTGCAGCCAAACCTAGCCTTGAATAATAAATATAATCCCTGGCAGATAATAAATCATATTTTTTGCGTAATTGTGAAGCACCAATGGTATACCTGTAGGTTACCTTTGTATCTCCCGCTTTCCCCGACTTTGTGGTCAAGATCACTACTCCATTGGAAGCTCTTGCTCCATAAATAGCAGTGGAAGCCGCATCTTTTAACACCTGCATGGATTCTATATCCATAGGGTTGATTCCCTGTATATCATCCCTGATTACTCCATCTACTACATATAAAGGTTCCGCACCATTAGGATTATTAATAGATGTACCCCCTCTTACAATTATTCTGGGAGAAGCTCCGGGCTGTCCACTCAATGTTTGAACCCTTACACCGGACACCGTTCCTTGTAGTGCAGAAGCGGCATTTCCTAAGGGAGCGTTTTCAAGCACCTTGGTATCCAATGTACTTACCGCGGAAGTTAATTTCTCTCTTGACTGCTCCCCATAACCAATAACCACTATTTCATCCAAAGCTCCCAAAGCAGTTTCCAGGGTCACGTCAATATTGGTTTGGTTCCCTACTGTGATTTCTTGTACCTGAAAGCCTATGGCGGAAAATTTTAGAATGGTATTGTTACCGGAAACATCTATGAAAAATTTCCCATCCATATCGGTAACCGTTCCAGTTGCGTTCCCAACGTTTATTATATTGACTCCCGGTATGGTTGTTCCATCTTCTTTAGAATAAACGGTCCCCGTGACAGTCTGGGTCTGTGCCCACGCCCTCTCAGCAGAGAAGGTTACTAATAGAAGCATTATAAAAACGGATTGCCACCAATGTGTGTAGAGTTTCTCAATCATATTTGCCCTATTTTATATTTTGAATTGAAAATTATTAGCTATAAATAACTTATTAACAACTGGTAAAGTATTAAAAAATATGTATTATTTATTCAAATATAATAAAAAATTATTCTCTTCAAAATCCAGCCATCCAAAACTTAGGGGATATCACTCCCCGAATGGAAATTCAAAATATTATTTTGTATAAAATGGATTCATTAAGTCTTAAAATTAATTCTTAAAAAAAAAAAAAAA
>NZ_CAXBOC010000344.1:0-6471 GCF_963976465.1 uncultured Cyclobacterium sp.
CACGGTAGAAGGCTTTCACAGACAAGTGCGGAAGGTGACCAAGTCCAAAGGTGCCTTCACCTCCGATATGGCCTTAATGAAGCTTGTTTACCTGGTCACCAGGCGTATTGAGAAAAAGTGGACCTCACCTTTGCAAAATTGGGGCTTGACAGTCCAGCAATTGGCTATTAGATTTGAGGGAAGATTGGAACTCGATCTACAGACAGAAACCTAAAAAAATAGTGAACTTTCCCTTCGGGGGGCTAGCCCCCCGAAGGGAAGCCAGACAGAATTGAGCTAACACTCCCGGGACAAGGGGGATTTCCTTACGTAAACTTCAATAGATCCGAACTTTCAATAAATAATATACTTAAAAACATCCCCAGAACCCTCCTTGTTAGTATCACTAACTACCTACTATCCAGCTTTTTACAAGAAATCACCCGGTCCTAGAACGAAAAAATGAATTATTTTTTTGTTAAATTTTCATTAAACTCGATTTAAAATAAATAAAAGATTTTTTTGCATATTACCGGCATTTCTACTGCATTTACCAGTTAATTCAAACTATTTTAGTAGCCGATCCGGCATTTTAATAAATGAATTACATCTTAAAAACACCTAATATTTTCATTAATTACCCTCATTTCCCTCGCTATCAGTCTCTTATACTTGCTTTTATAAAAAACTATTTTTACTTTCATATATACATAAACGAAGTTTGAACCAACCAAACTGTTTAAATTCCCGGACCGCTAACTTTAAAGAGATGACTTTTCCAGCCGTAGACCCACTCCTATTGTCTATTTTCTATCAAACCTTTTTGAGAAATTAACTTGATAACAATGAAAAATAGAAGTTTACTTTCCATTCTCGTAGTTTTAGTTGGTTGGTTTGCATGCATTAATGAAGATGTAGGTACTCTAACGCCAGCTGTAGTGACCATACCGGAACAAGTTTTAGAAATCGACGAACTAGCAAGTTTAACATTAATAAATGCAAGTTCTAACCAAAACCCGAGTTTTGTAACCAATGAGCTATTTTCCCAAGATAACTCACTCTCTTTTACGCAGCAGCTTTTTGGAGTTTCCGAATTGTATTATCAAGGAATTCAAATTCAACTAAAACAAAAACTTCCCGAAAATGATCGCACGGAATTCGAAATGAATATTCCCGATAGTTTTATCAGTGAACTTGCAGCAGAGCAAAGAATAGTTCTTTTCGCTAAAATCTACCAAGATGCTGGAAATGAAATATTGGATTTTTACTATCCAATACCAAGCACAGTGAATTTAACGAGTAAAACGCTTTCAAGCATGCTTCCACAGTGGGTTTTTACAAACAAAAGAGGTAATTCAACAACTTTTGAAGCACGGCTTTTGGTGGCAATTGTTGATGCGACCAAAGAAAGCGAAAATAGTTTCAACTCAAGAATGGCGTCTGGGGAATGTGAATCAGAACCCATTTGTTGCCCATTGGGAGGAGACCTGTGTGCCAGCAGTCGGGTTATTAGCGATTTTCAAAGTCCAATTATAGAAAACGGCATACCAAAGATTCATACAGGGGTAGATTATGCGGTACCTATCGGTCACCCCATTATTGCGGTAAATGAAGGATTTGTGCTGGAGGCCGGAGAGATTCCCGGATATGGAAAAGCTGTTGCGATTAGACACAGTAATGGCACTACATCTCTTTATGCTTTTCTATCAGAAATCATAGTTTCTAAAGGTGAGACCGTACGTAGGGGCGAATTGATTGGAGAATCAGGATCGAGAAGTTCAAGTAATGAATCGCACCTTCACTTTGAATATATAAAAACGGGTAACCCTTTCTCTGGAGGTAGCGGTCAAGAGCCGGTATATATGAACCCCGCACCTTGTCTAAATAACGAATGCGGAAAGGCAGCTTCTGAGCTCGACTTTTTATTGGAAGGAGCAACCGAGGTTGATTTGGCGGGAAAAGAGGCCGAGAAGCTTTCAAACGCATTGAGGGTAAAACTATCGGAAAATGGTCAACCTGTGGGTGGAAAAAAGATCGAATGGAAAGTAGCGGAAGGGGATGGTTCAGTGCAGGATATACAAAACTTTACCTCTTCTGAGGGCTTTTCAACAGCATCTTACACAATGGGAGCAGAAGAGAAGCAGGTCGTTTCGGCCTCCTTTCAAGATCAGACCGTAACTTTCGAAATCCGCAAAAAGGTTGGGATTCTAAAAATGCACGATGGAGATAATCAATCCGGGGGGACAAACATGCAATCAACAGACCCACTTGTGGTTCAGCTTACTGAGAATAATAATCCCTTTGCGGGAGAAATTATCAACTGGACTATCGTTGAAGGAGATGGAAGCTTGCCTAACGAATCATCGGAAACCAACCAAGAAGGCCTTGCCGAAGTTCATTATGTATTCGGTAGTGAGGGAGAAAGTGTTATTAGAGCTAGTTATGAAGATCAATCTGTTGATTTTACACTTACTGCAGTGGCAAATAAGTTATCCATAGTCTCTGGAAACGATCAAAAGGGGTTGGATGGTCGCAAACTTAACCAACCCCTTACTGTAAAGGTCGCAAATTTTCAAGACGAAGCCATCGAAGGAGCTACGATTTCGTGGAGCCTTGAAAGAGGGGATGGAGTATTGGTTGATATGGTAACAAGTACGGATAAATCGGGTCTTGCCAGTGCCAATCTCGTAATGGGGAAGAACGATACTCAGGTGGTACGTGCTACTTATGGAAATCAAACAGCAGAGTTTGTCATCACCAAAGGATCGATCAAGTTGGTAATTGTTTCCGGTAACAATCAAAAAGCAATTGCGAATCGGGAAATTCCAGAACCCCTAATCGTTAAATTAACCGATCAAGATGATGAATCGATAAGTGGAGAAAATATCAATTGGGGTCGAGCATCCGGG
Organism: uncultured Cyclobacterium sp.; assembly: GCF_963976465.1. Classification (NCBI taxonomy): domain Bacteria; kingdom Pseudomonadati; phylum Bacteroidota; class Cytophagia; order Cytophagales; family Cyclobacteriaceae; genus Cyclobacterium; species uncultured Cyclobacterium sp. The sequence continues at coordinate 2,889 of NZ_CAXBOC010000344.1, forward strand.
GATGGGTCAGTAATAAATACACAAACTACCACAGACGAAAACGGTAAATCTCAAACAAGCTATTTGATGGGAGCCCAGGCAACTCAAGTAGTCAGAGCAACTTACGAGAATATTAATGTTGACTTTACCATATCCAGAAACCAACTAAAGCTTGAAATTGTAAGCGGCAATGACCAAACTGCCGATGTTGGTATAAAGCTTAACAATGACTTAGTGGCCAGATTATTAGACAGCGACAATAATCCAGTTCCGAATGAAGAAGTACGATGGGAACGTAAAAATGGCAATGGACAATTAGAAATAGTTAGTAGCACAACAGACGAGGAAGGAAAAGTAAGCGCAAGTTATACCGTAGGATCAGACTATCTACATGTTGTTTCAGTAACCTATCCAGGGACTAACCTTCAGGTTAATTTCCAAATCAATCGTACTCGAAAAATTTTGAAAATATTTTCAGGGGACAATCAAAAGGTACTGATTGGTGAATCAGTAAAACCATTAATAATACGCCTTGAAGATATGGATGGTCGACCCATAAGCGGGGAAACAATTATTTGGGAAAGAATCCAAGGCGATGGGGTGTTAACTCCGATTTCAGAAACTACCAACCTAGCAGGATCTGCTTCAGCAAATTATGTTATGGGAGAAGCAAAAGTGCATCAGATTCGGGTAAAGTTTGAAGAACAAGAGGTAATCTTTAATTTGGAAAGAGAATATATTGCGCCAAAGATAAGCTTTTACGAAGTAAGTATAGTACCTAGTAGCGAACTTGTTCCAAGTTATAATAGTGGGACACATATTATATTTTCATTCTTTTACGAAGATAAGGATGGAGATCTACTATCTACAGATCAACTTGGGGTCAAAAGACTTTATTATAATGTATATTGTACTAGCGGTTGTGAAGATAACTTCCAAGGAAGGGTTAGGTGGGGGGGAGGAACTATACCAATCAATGACCCAAGAGGAGCGATTAATTTCCATAATGGAGATGATTATAGTGGATCCTTTGGCTTAAGTGTATGTGGACTGGGAAACAATACTCCATTATCAATGTGTAAAAGCCAAGTTTGGGAAGTAACTATTTCAGATCGTGCTGGTAATGAAAGCAATGTCGCCGTAGCTGATTGGGATTGGAGTAGATAATAAAAATTTAACCTTATAATTGGAAATTAGCAACTTCATAATTGATGATAAAATCATAATAATAAATAAACATCAATAATATTATAATTCCCGATAAATCAAATGCCAAATTATCTTTACTCAATAGAACCAATGCTAGTATAGAAAATTGAATAAATAGTTTTAATATTGTATTTATAAATATATATAATATATAAATCACCATTATCATGAAAATCATTAAAGAAAATCTATTCACCATCTTTAGCTCTTGTATTTTAACATTAAGCTTACTCAGTTTTCCATAATTTGCATCTAACAAAGGTAAAAATGACTTTTTTGGTGAGTGACGAAGTTCCGGTAGGCTTTATTATGGCTTGGGCTGGAGAGCCTGCGTATTTGCCTGATAACTGGAAAGTTTGTGACGGATTGACCATGACAAAGAATGACTATCGAGAACTTTACAATGTAGTAGCAGAAATCTGGACACCGGATCAGGGTGTCGGTAGGGATTTATTCAAAATACCTGACCTAAGAGGACTATTCCTGCGGGGAGTTTCCGGAGTTAGAGATGACGAGTTTATGGACCCCAATAAAAATAATCGGCTTACCACAATGGGAAGAACTCAATCTAATGCAGTTGGTTCCTTTCAGCGCCAGTCAACCAAGTTACCTAATAGAAATTTCCCAGGAGGAACCGCAGCAGCAGGGAGGCATACCCACAATCTTCCTGCGCATGGAGGAGGACCAGGTGTAGCGCATGGTGCAAATTCAGATAAAAATGTGACGTTCGGTGACTGGGTTCACGAAACTAAAAATATGCCATTAAGGGCTAATGACCATACGCATACCGTGACCATAAGTGGAGGTGGCGATGTGGAGACAAGGCCTAGTAATGCATATGTGCATTGGATAATAAAGGTTAGGTAGCTTATTTTGATCTAAATGAAAATGTGAGAAAATATTTAGGTATCTAGCTGATTTAAAATCTTAATTGAAAAACCGAACTCTGGAATGGAGATAGAGATATTAAACACATTTCCCCAAATTTAGTCAACGAAAAATCTTGCAAAAAGGGAGAGAAATAAAGAAAAATTTGAAGGGTAATCAAGATGTAAAAAGCTTGCCAGGAGGAACCCATAATCTCGGTTAGGAATCTTAAACCCTAAATAAACGTGTATATCTACAGGTTCAATCGGCCCAAAATGAAAGAAGGGATTTTTGAGAATATAATGCAAAGAATGGTGGCAAAGCCACCTTATCCGTACAAATCGTTAATTTGATATACGCTTTATTAAATACAATAATATATTTTGAAAATTATCATACATTACATATTAATATTTAATGAATGAACTTTAAAGAGCAAAATTCAAATGAAAGGGATAAAAATTCCTCTCAAATTAGAAAAGACATTGAGAGGCTGAGGCATCGAAAAAATTTTTATGACAAATTGAGAAGTTCTGTTCCTCCAATAAGTTTTGTACTTTCTGTCATATTGTTTTTATCTTATTTTCTAACAGACTATCATTATCCATTTGTTTTTGGTATAGTTTATTTCGCTATTTCAATTTTATTCCCAATTTTTGATTTAGGAAAAAGTATAGCTATTGAGATAGAGTCCCTTCAAAGTGAACTTTCTTTAAAAGTGAATGATAATGAAGTGCTTGAACATCGAGCTGAACAGCTTTTTAAATCACATGAAATAGGCCTTAGAAAATTCTACGATCAAGCCTTAAAGCAGAGTAATGTTATTTTTATTACAGGAATTTTGTGTTTGATTTTTGGGTTTTCATTTTTAGGATACAGTTTTTATTTTATTGAATAAGGCGTTTGTTAAATGCCACGAATAAGGCTACATTGCCATTAAACGCTGATTTTATGGAAAAGAAGTATAAGAGTCTGTCTATATTCGAATTTAAGGACCGATTTCCCGATGATAGAGCATGCTATGAATATTTGGCAGATGTGAAGTGGAATGATGGATATATTTGTAAGAAATGCGGACATTCACATTATTGCAAGGGAATTAATGAATTTGACAGACAGTGTACAAAATGTGGCCGTCTTGAATCACCGAAGGCTGGAACCCTTTTTCACAACTGCAAATTCTCTCTCCTCAAGGCATTCTATATCGTTTACTATGTTTCTACTGACAAAAATGGCGTCAGTAGCGGGGAATTAAGCCGTAGACTTGCGCTCAGACAAAAGACTTGCTGGCTTTTTAAGCGGAAAGTGATGAAGGCAATGGAAAGTAGCCAGAACTTCCCGATGATGGGGAAAGTAGAAGTGGACGAAACCTATGTGGGTGGCCAGGATGACAAAGCACTGGGAAGAAACGAGGGGAATAAGAAAATCATGGTAGTGGGCATAGAAAGGGGGTTAGGTGGTGTTTCTCGTTGGTACGGAAGAGTTATAGAAACCGCCTCAAAGGTCAATCTTGGAGGATTTATGAAAG
>NZ_CAXBOC010000345.1:0-6456 GCF_963976465.1 uncultured Cyclobacterium sp.
TTCTTCATAATTAAAATTATCTTCAATTAAAAAGTTTATTTCTTCGTCGTTTAAATGTTTCTTTGTTTGTTGATAATACTTTTTCATCATGAACAAAATTTCTGTTTAAAGTGGGTACACCTGTTCCGGTAGAATATTTGGATAAGTCAAAATATTTCAAAAAATAATATATGTATTTCTCAATGTTTCCTTTAAAGTTTTTTATATATAATGCCGTGTTCAAGGGCCAAAAATTATTTTCGATATAAAATACATTACCAATACTTCCAGAACGTCCTGTAACAACGCCAGGCCCTTTAACTTTGAATTCTGAGTGAGAATCTTTCACCCCACTTGATGTAACTAAATCATATTCTCCCTTTTTTCTCAATCTAGTGGGTAAATCAAACCCTCTTTGAAGAATGCAAATATCTTTAAAAGTCTTCTCTTCCCAACCCTCACCTTTTTGACTAAAGATTTCATTGAGTTTAGATTGAAACAGCTCTTTAGCGTTTGTTCTATTTTTTTCAATATTGGCTTTGGCTTTGGCTATGGCTGCAAAGGCTTGGTCTAGTAGGACTACGATTTGTTTTTGTTCTGGAAGTGGTGGGATTGGTAAAATGCGATTTTCCATTGAACTTTTCCCCACATGCATCATAGTTGTCCCTGTTCCATGTGCTAATTTAATTTGTTCCTTATCCCATTCAAATAAATGAAATAAATAATCTCTTATAATGAATTGAAAATTTGGAATGACTTTCCATATGTGGTAATGATAAATTACTTTCTCCCCTTTCCAAATTCTTGGCCCAAATGATGCAGACCATGCGTAGATCAAATCATCATAATCACAATATTTATCTTCATTTAATTCTAAATTTGAATAATACCATTGATTATTTGTAAAAAGGTTTCCAACACGAAGTACAGGGTACATCCCTTCAGAAAGCAATTCATTTTTTTTAAATGCTTTACCATTTACTAATTGGCAAACATCACTCAATTTCTTCATTTCCCATCCCTCTCTCATATCAAATCTTTTATTGATTTAAGAATAGCATTGGTTTCCGTATCCAGTTTTTCCATTTCGTCTAAAATAACTTCCGGGCTTCGTAAAGGCGCTTCTTCCGGTGTGTTGGGGTTTTTTACAGATAAGTCGACCGTGGCTTCGTCAAGGTCAGCCACTTTGATGCTCCAGGATTTTTCACTTTCGGGTTTTGTTTTTTGTAGGCTGATAAACTCCTCCATATCCTTGTCATTCAAAGGATTGGTTTTGCCCATGTTGCGTCCCGGGTCAAGCTGGTAGTACCAGATTTTTTTGGTAGGTTCGCCTTTTTGGAAAAACAAGACGACAGTTTTCACCCCTGCACCCAAAAATGTTCCACCTGGCATATCCAGAATGGTATGGAGGTTAGAACCACTCAGTAAGAGCTTACGCAAAGCCACAGAAGCATTGTCTGTATTGCTCAAGACGGTGTTCTTAATGACTATAGCCGCTCGCCCACCTGTTTTTAAGCTCTTGATAAAATGCTGCATAAACAAGAAAGCAGTTTCTCCTGTTTTGATATCAAAATTTTGCTGTACTTCCGGGCGTTCTTTTCCTCCAAATGGGGGATTGGCTAAAATAACATGGTACCGGTTCTTCTCCTGTATGTCACGGATGTTTTCGCCTAGTGTATTGGTATGGATAATGTTTGGTGCTTCTATGCCATGAAGAATCATGTTCATGATCCCTATCACATAGGCCAAGTTCTTTTTTTCTTTACCGTATAGGGTGTTTTCCTGAAGTGTTTTAAGGTTGTCGGTGGTCTTTTCCATGCGTTCGTACATGTACTCATAGGCTTCCACTAAAAAGCCACAGGATCCTGCCGCACCGTCATATATGGTTTCACCTATTTGAGGGTCGATCACATTGATCATGGCACGAATAAGCGGTCTTGGTGTGTAATATTGCCCACCATTTCGCCCGGCATTGCCCATGTTTTTTATCTTGCTTTCATACAAGTGACTCAACTCATGCTTGTCTTTGGAAGCCCTAAAAGGCAAGGCATCTGCATATTCCAAAATCTCACGCAGGTTATAACCGGATTGGATTTTGTTTTTCAGTTCAGAGAAGATTTCTCCAATTTTGTATTCAATGGTTCTCGGATTTTCGGCAGTAAGTTTAAATCCAGCCAAATAAGGAAACAACTTTCCATCAACAAACTGAACCAAATCTGGCCCAGTCATGGCCTTGTGGTGATCCAGTTCATATTCATTGTCTGAGCCTTCTTTTAGTTTTTTTGGCATAGCCCAATTGGGCCATCGGTATTCCTCAGCTAAAATAAATTGGTATTCTTCCCCTTTTAATTCGGCCTCGTCGGCCTTGTCTTGTTCTAATTCGTCTAGGTAGCGCAAGAACATCACCCAAGAGGTTTGTCCTATATAATCTAATTCACTATCCGCTCCGGAATCTTTGTAAAGCAGATCGTCTATATTCTTAAATGTTTGTTCGAACATGTATATTATAACTTCTTTTTATCGCTCGTTCTGAGCATCTGTAAAAATAGCTCTTTTGTTTTTTTATTGGGTGTTTTAACAGCCTATTTCCACTTTTCAATTAAGATTTCTCTTTGAGTAATTGCTATAGAAAACTTTCGAAGATATATAATATTACCAATTATTCCCTAATACTAACACTATTAATTTAGTGCAATATGTAAATGGTAGTTGGGTACTCTCCGGTGGTTGAGCTTGTCGAAACCACGTCTCGTTATGACGTTTATGTTCTCCGAAACCTATGCCTTCGACAAAGTCGGGCACCGGATTCTCGTCTGGCGAAACCAGATCCTTTCGTATTGTTCGTGTTTTTTTCTTTCCCCTCAAGGAATGTCCTATAAAAAAATTATCTTGTACATTTATTTACCGGCATGCCTTGAGCATGTAAAAATGTTTAAAAACAAAACCTATGAAGCGCAGAAAGATGATATCCACCATGGGAGCCCTATCCCTTGGAATAGCCTCTTCACCACTTGCCAAATCAGAAGAGGTAAAAGCTCCTTATAAGCTACTAGAAAAAAAGACTATAACTGATATATTGATTGTTGGGGGAGGTACGGCAGGTGTGATAGCAGCCATTCAGGCTGGCCGAGGGGGGGCTAAAACCACCCTCGTCGAAAGTGGTAGTCAGCTTGGAGGTACAACCACCACCGGAGGGGTATGCTTTCCGGGGATTTTTCATGCCTGGGGAAAACAAGTCATCGGAGGCATTGGCTGGGAATTGGTGATGGAGGCAGTCAACCTAAACGATGATATTTTGCCCAATTTCTCCATTGTCCCCAACAATACCACCATCCGTCACTGGAGGCATCAGGTAACTGTAAATCCAGCACTTTACGCCATGATTGCGGAGGAAAAGTGTGTGGAAGCAGGGGTAGACCTTCGCTATTATGAAACTCCTACCTCCATACAATTTAAAGATGGAAAATGGACGGTGAAGACAGTGGGCAAAGGGATTAGCAATGAAATAATCTGCAAGCAGATCATTGATTGTACCGGAAATGCAACTGCTGCGTCCATAGCTGGGTTTAAGCTTTTGAGAGAAGAAGATACCCAGCCGGGATCATTTGTATTTAGGATAGGTGGCTATGATTTTGACTCCCTGGACCTTGATAAAATTCCCAAGGAATATCATTCGAGGCTTAGGCAAAATATGCTAATAAATAATGAGGTAAAAGTGGAATCTTCTGTGAATAATTTCCCTCCTACTTCCCCATATAATTATGTATACGTTCATGGTGCAGACTCTTCCACCTCGGAGCTCCATACCAAAGCCAATATAGAAGGGAGGGCTTCCTTATTGAAGTTGCTTAGAAAATTAAGAACATTCCCGGGGTGTGAAAAAATAAAATTAATGGATGCGCGACCTGAGACGGCCATTCGGGAAACTTACCGAATTGACGGTTTTTATAAAATCACGCATAATGACTATGTTTCCGGGAAAATTTTTGAAGATTCCCTGTCTTATTCATTTTATCCGATCGATTTGCATCGAAATGGGAAATCTATTTACCAAGAATATCTAAAGGAAGACGTGGTTGCCACCATTCCTCTTAGGGCATTGATACCCAAAAACAGCCAAAATTTCTTGGTTGCGGGACGTTGTCTAAGCAGTGACAGACTGGCAAATTCTGCGCTTCGGGTGCAGGCATCCTGTATGGGCATGGGGCAAGCAGCAGCGGCAGCGGCTGTTTTGGCCATCCAACATAATGTCACACCGGCCGATGTACCTCTTCCAGAATTGAAAAATATGCTAAAGGAACATGGAGGCATAGTACCCAATGCGTAAGTTGTTCATTCAAAGAATAAATAGATGATCAATTGGATCAAAGGCTTATTGGTTGGGGCATTATTGCTCCCATTTTCATTTGAAAATGGAGAGGATATCCGATACTTTCAATCTTCAACCATTCCCCTAATTGATTCCACAGATCTAATCATAAACACTATAAATGATTCGGTTTTAAGTCTGGATATCAAGCAGGTAACAAAATCAGATGGTACGCCCCTCCATTATTTTATTGAGCTTAAAGAAGGAGTCTGCTTCGAAAATGAGTGTCGTCCACTTGACATTCTGCTCTATTGGAACATTACCGGCAGGTACTTGGGATTTGAACTGTTGGATGGTGAGTTTTTGAGTAAGTATGACCATGAACCTTTTAATTATAAGGAGTACGAGCAGCTCCATCAATTGCTGGCAGACCCCTTTCTGCCATTGGGTAATTATACTTTTGAGGAATTGGTAAAAAGGCCGGATACTGTCAGTCAATCTCTAGATGCCGTTTCGGGGGCGACCATGAAAGATGTGATGGAATACATTGTGCCCGGTGCAGCCTATACCACCCATAAACTATGGAATATAATCCATGGTCCCATTCAGCAGCAAGTAAGCGAGTTGACGGCACAGCAGCTAAATGCCTCTTTGTTCAATAAAATTCTTCAAAGCAGTGATCAAAGTGACCAAACCTGGGCTCTGGAAAGGATCGCCTTGCTTTGGGATCTAGATAATTTAGTAATTGAGGTCTTAGAAGAAATACTCATTTATGGGGAGCATTTTCAAGCTTACCTGTTGTTGAAATCCCTGTCTTCAAAGCAATTGGAATCAGAACATTTGCAGCTTGCGCTTTTCAGCATTTTAGGTAAGGTTGACTATAGCATTGAAAATATGATTTTTGATAAATTACTTGAGGCACCTCGTTTACATGGATCTATTGTCGGGGCTTCAATTCCCATTCTTAAAGCATTAAGCGGTCCACAACTTGGGAAATTGCTAAAGGTTTTTACCCATCACAAAGTAAAAAATGCAGCCTTATATCAGGCCCTAAGTGAGATGGTGCCCAATGAAAATAGTTTTGTAGAGCGTCAGTTGCTGCAGTACCTTGAAAACCAAGCCGAAATTGCTGATTAATTGGAGGAAATCCATTCCTGCGGCGGAGTCGAAGCCATAGGGATATGTGTACGTTAAACCTACTCCTTCAAATCCGTTTAGGAACCGGTTAAACCTTACCGGCGGCTGAGCTTGCCAAAGTCATAGGAATATCTGCCCATTAAACCTACTTCTTCGACTCTGTTCAGAAACCGGTTAAGGCCTAATTCTCATATTGGACTTTTTCATCTTCAAGCCCTACGCATAACATGGCCCTTTTAAGTCCGAAATTTCTGCCATTTTTAACTTCGTAATTGGCAAAAAGTTCCCCATTCTCTCTGAAGGCCTTTTGAATCCCTTCCTCTTTGCCCATATTCATGTTTAAAACTTTAAATATTTCACCCGAGGCATACCATTTTTTTTGCACCCCATGTAATTTCCCCGAATTGTAATTCAAATGGGAGATTAATAAATGGGAGGCACCAGCAGACCAGGTTTTCTTTTCTCCATGCAGTTTCCCTTTGTTATAATGGGCTATGTGTTTGATTTGCCCATTGGGATACCAGTCGATGGTTTTATTTTGCTTTCGTCCATCGAGTATGCCTATTTTTTGTTTTAGGGTACTGTCAGGGAAATAAGTTACTGCATAACCTGAAAACTTTTCCCCATCTAATGTCCAAATCGAAATCTTGTTATGATATACAAGCTTTGATTTATCAATGGTATTGGAGGGTACTTCAAAGCTACTAGGCATTTCCTTTTCAAGGTTGATGACATCCTTTTCTGAGGCTTGTCCACAGCTGACAAGTACAGAAATCAGCAGGGTATACATTAAGTTTCTCATTGTTATTTCTTTATTTTCCTTTACACCCATTCCATCCTACGAAAGGATGGGCAGCTTCTAACCGGTAAAACAGAAAGGACAAGCTTACATGATGTTGTTTGGAGTGCCTTGAAGGTCTACGCCAAATAATAGAATGTATGAGCCTATATAGGTCTCATTGATGATGTGGTAATGGTAAAATTCTTCACCATTGCTATGTTGGGTAGCAGCAATATGTCCACCGGAGGCA
>NZ_CAXBOC010000346.1:0-6364 GCF_963976465.1 uncultured Cyclobacterium sp.
TAATTATAATGGTCTATCGCCTTCCATTTCAATTTAGAAATAAATAGAGTAAGAATCAACCCTTTTTTTATGGAGATAATGCAATCAAGCAGAAGATTTAGCCAATCATAAATTTTTGATTTTGTGTGAATTATCTAAAATTCCTTTATTTTAATAAATCAAATCAAGGTTTTAAATAATAAATATCAGTATTATAATATAAAATTTAATTGATAGGACTGAAATAGCTTTTGGTTTTATTTTATTAAATCCTTAATTCAACACAGATAGTTAAGTAAAATATGTAAATTATGGCTAGAAGAGTTTTTATTCCCTAACAGTAATGCGTTTTATTAATATGCTATCATCGTTAAATCTGGACACAATATTGGTTTTGTTAGTGGTGGTAGCCATTGCTCCGGTTATCCTTATATTTTTTTTAAAAAAGGAAGTTCATGGCAAAGCAGCTTCATATTTTTCAGGTTTAATGGTTGCCTGCTTTGTTTACAGCATTTCAAATGTATTTGAACTCTCTATGACAAGTGTCTTTAGTAAGCTTTTGATGCTAAAATCAATGTATATTGGTGCAGTATCATTTGCTCCATTGGTATTGTTATTTACACTGATATATACTGAGCGAGAAAAGTGGATTACCTCAAGAAGGCTGTATTTATTGGCTATCGTCCCAATTGTAAATCTATTACTGGTATGGACGAACGATTACCATACTTATTTTTATAGCTCATTTGAATTGGTTGAGAGAGGGGATTTTATGATGATGGTGACGGGCAAAGGTTTTGGTTATTGGCTCCATCAGTGTTATACTTTGCTGTTGTTATTTGTCAGTCTCTATCTACTATTGGTTAGAATTAGGGAAGTGCCACCTGCGGATTATAAGCAGGTTTTTATGGTTATTTTAGGGCTTTGTTTTCCATTTCTGGTCTATATACTGTATTTAACAATCCAAGGTCCCATACTTATTGATTTCATTACCTTTAGTTTTCTCGGTACGGGAGCATTTTTCTACTTGGGATTAACACGCTACAATCTTTTTAAAATAGCACCAATAGCCTATAGAACACTGTTTGACAATATGCAAGAAGGTGTGTTGGTTTCGGATACATCCGGTGGCTTAATTACACTAAATCTAGCTGCTGCAAATATGCTTGAGTTGAAAACCATCAATCAAAAATTAGCTCTAAAAGTCATACAAAAAGGATGGCCCGAAATTAATGAATTGCTTACTTGCGCTGAAGAATACAGAATGGTAGAATTTTCATGCGAAAAGAATGAAATTTTAAATTGGTATTTGGTTTCAAAGTCTTCAATCAAGGGGCAGAACAGGCAGGTGGTAGGGAGCATTATATTGGTGCGCGACATTACCCAAGAGAAACTTTTTCAGTTTGAAATACAAAGGTCTAGGGAAGAGGCAGAAGAAGCCAATCGCGCTAAAAGTGAGTTTTTAGCGAATATGAGTCATGAAATAAGAACCCCTTTGAATGGAGTAATAGGTTTCACAGAGCTATTGTCCAATACACAATTGAATGGGCAACAGATTAAATATGCCAATACAGCTTTAAATTCTGCCAATGCCTTACTTGACCTTATTAATGATATTCTTGATCTGGCAAAAATTGAATCGGGAAAATCTGAAACCAATATTTATCAGCTTGATCTATATGAGTTTTTAGAAACCATCTTAGATGTTTTAAGTTTTCAGGCACACAAAAAAGGCTTGGAATTAATTCTTGACTTAGATCCACGAATCGGAAATCTTGTCGAAGCCGATGAATTGAAATTGAAGCAGGTGCTGATCAATTTATTGAACAATGCCTTGAAATTTACAAATAAAGGACAAGTGATATTGAAATTGACCCTGCTGGATTCACATAAAGAGGGTGACAAAGATAAGCTAAAGATTCGATTTTCTGTAATAGATAGTGGCATTGGTATTCCTAAAGAAAAGCAAGAATTAATATTTGATGCCTTCTCACAGGCAGATTCCTCAACTACCAAAAAGTTTGGGGGAACAGGTTTAGGATTAACCATATCCAATAAACTACTTAAATTGTCGAACAGTTCGATTCAATTGAAGAGTGAATTGGATAAGGGAAGTGAGTTTTTCTTCGACTAATTGCTCATAAAACAAAAGGTGCTAAAGAGGACTTAAGTGAATGGGGGGAAGTATTGGTTGTGGATGCCAATAAAATATCCGGAAAGGTTACCAAGTCATATTGTGAAAATTTAGGTTTTAAAGTAACCCATACACCTGTCATTACTGATGGTTTTTTTGCCTTAGAAAACAATACCAATATAAGCCTGGTAATTTTTAATAATTCCATCATGGGAAGCAATAGTGTGTGGACCATGCAAAAAATGATGGAAATGGTAGCAGAAAGGTCCTCAAAAGTGAATTTTATTGCGGCTGTGGAAAGTATCGAACAAGAAGTGGTTGTGAAAAATTACAATTCCATTGGCTGTGAAGCCATTCTTTACAAGCCGGTTACCCCAAAGAAGTTGAAAAAAATATTTGATGGACTGTTGAAAACCACAACAAAGAAGTCTTCTGAAAATCCGGGAGATAATGATAAAGCTTTGGTTTCTAGCAATAAAAAAGCTTTTCGGCTGTTGATTGCAGAAGACAATTCCGTAAATCGAATGTTGGTAAAAATCTATATGCAAAAAATGGATCCTAAGGCCATTATAATTGAAGCGGATGATGGAGAAGAAGCTTTGGGAATTATTCGGGAAAACTCAAATATTGATCTGATAATTACAGATATTAATATGCCGAAGCTGGATGGCTATGAATTGCTTAAAGCCGTAAGGGCTGCACCCGCTACCAGTCACATTCCTGTTATAGGCTTTACAGCCAATGCTTTTAAAGATGAAAGCAATGAAGCCAAAAATTCAACATTTGATGGGTTTCTTACCAAACCGGTGGTGCAGGAGAAATTCCAAAAAACAGTCAGCAAGTGGCTTAATAAATAATAACCTGAGAAAAATGGGGCAAAAAAAAGGAGCTGATACTCGGTATCAACTCCTTGTATTAATTAATTGTCTTCTCCTCTGAGCTTGATAACTGCTCCCTCCAATTCGTCACTTATTCTTACCTGACATGCCAGTCGGCTGGTAGGAAAATATTCAGGAAGGGCTTCCAATTGGTCTAATTCTACATCGGTAGCATCGCCGAGGCCATCCTTACCTTCTAATACTTCAACATGACAGGTAGCACAAAGTGCCATTCCTCCACATGTTGCCAAAACCGGATACTCGGATGCTTTTAATATTTCCATTAAACTCAAGCCCATATCATCCGGTGCTTCAATAGGCTGGCGATTGCCAGCGTGATCTTCTACTGTAAATGTAACCATTTTGCAAAAATACGATTAAAATGTATTTACACCATTAACGGTAGTATATTTAAAGCTTAATTTTTGATCCGGGTACACAAACTTAAATGCGGAATGCATCATTATCGCGGCTTCATGAAACCCACAAAGGATCAATTTCAATTTGCCGGGATAGGTGTTGATGTCTCCAATGGCGTAGATCCTCTCCACACCGGTAGAATAATCCCTGGTATCTACTTCAATTGCATTTTTGTCTATGGTCAATCCCCAATCGGCAATTGGCCCCAATTTAGGGCTTAAGCCAAATAATGGGATGAGGTAATCTGTTTCAATCTGAAATTTAGACTTACTCTTATCTTCTAAGAATACTGTGTCCAAATGCCCATTCCCTCCGAGTTTTTTAAGATTTGTGGATAGGATTAGGTCGATCTTGCCCTCATTGGCCAAGTCAAAAACTTTCGAGGCAGAATCTGGGGCACCTCTAAAGGTTTCATTTCTATGAACAAGGGTAACCTTTTCTGCTACATCAGACAGGTAAATGGCCCAATCAAGAGCAGAATCTCCTCCACCGGCCAAAATAACCTTTTTATCTCTGAATTGCTCAGGATTCTTTACCATATAGGTAACGCCCTTTCCCTCAAACTCTGCAAGGTTTTCTAAGGCCGGTTTTCTTGGCTCAAAACAGCCTAACCCTCCGGCAATGATGATTACCTGAGCATGAACCTGAGTTTTGTCGTTGGTGGTGACAATGTAGGAACCGTCAGTTTGCTTGCTTAAATGGTCAACACGCTCTCCTAAAGAAAAGGTAGGTTTAAAAGGTTTGATTTGCTCCATTAAATTATCTACCAATTCCTGGGCTTTTACCTCAGGATATCCTGGTATGTCATAAATAGGCTTTTGTGGATAGATCTCCGAAAGTTGGCCTCCTACTTGCGGCAAGGCATCTATCAGATGGCAACGCATCTTTAATAAACCTGCTTCAAAGACAGCAAATAAGCCAACCGGGCCTGCTCCAATTATGCAAATGTCAGTAGTAATCATCTTTTAGTCGATTTTTATGTGTTAACCTCTTTAAAAGTCAATAGTTTGTACAAATATAGTTAGTATAACAACTAATATTAAGTATCTGTTATATTTATTCTGCTAGATTATTGTAAATCGTGTTCAGTATTCGCTTAAATTCTTGAAAATCTTTCTCATCAAGATTTTCCCAAGCCTTTTGCCTGATGTTTGCAATTTGAGGTTTTAGGTCTGTTACCTTGTCTTTCCCCTCTTGCGTGAGATGCAATTGATAGCTTCTCCTGTCCTCAGGATGCTGTATCCTTTCCAGATAACCTTTCTTACAAAGAATATCTACTATTCTTGTTAAGGTAGGGTGATCTTTGAAAACCAAATGGGCCAACTCGGTTTGGCTCAGTCGTTCATTTTCGTTTAAATTCTTTAAGACCAGCCATTGGTCCACCGTAATGTCAAATTCTTTTAACTTGAACTTTTGCTGTGCGTATTGTTTAACCTTCCTTGCGGTCCTGTCCAACAAAAATGAATACCTACTAAACTGCTCGTATGTCATGCCAATAATTAGTACGACAAATATAATTAATATTTTAAATACAATCCCAACAAACCCTATAAAAAAGATAGGAATTGTTGAATAATAAATAATTTCTTAAAAATTAAGCTGATTTGGCTCGCCAATTTTTTAATTTTAAACGCAAGACAATTTCTAAATAAAAGCAACATGAACATAGATTTAAAAGGATATCGAGCAGTAGTAGGAGGAGCAACCAGTGGGCTTGGACTGGCAACAGCTCACCAATTAGCAAAATGCGGGGCTTCCGTGACCTTAATGGCCAGAAATAAAGAAAAATTGGCGGACACTGTTCGGTCCCTAGACAATAGTGCAGGCCAAGATCATCAAAGTTTGTCCGTTGATTTTTTAGATTTTGAATCCTTTAAAGCGGAAACTGAAAAATTTTTTACCGGAAAGAAAGTCGATATTTTGGTAAACAATACCAATGGACCTGAAGCCGGTTCTGTCCTTCAAAAAACTACTGAGAATTACCAACAAGCATTTGATCTGCTTTTCAAAACCTACCATCACTTGAGCCATCTGTTGTTGCAAGGGATGCAGCAAAGAGGTTATGGAAGAATCTTGAATGTTTCCTCAGTAACAGTGAAGGAACCCATCCCAAACCTTATTCTGTCCAATACCATGCGTACCGCGGTAGTGAGTTGGGCCAAATCTTTATCAAGGGAAGTGGCACCTTTCGGGGTAACTGTGAATACCATACTCACCGGTTCTTTTGAAACGGAAAGGATTGAATCGATTATCAAAAACCAATCAAAGGAATCAGGGGTGGATTTTGAAGAATTGCTACAGCAGAAAAAAGAGGCCATTCCTGCCAAAAGATTTGGCCAACCTGAAGAGTACGGTTATCTGGCAGCCTTTTTGGCCTCCCCTTATGCGGCTTATATTAACGGGGCAAGCATTCCAATCGATGGAGCAGCCTTGAATTGCTTATAAGCTTTCTGCTCGTGCGAACCGAACTACAGCATTTTCTACCGGCTTTAGGGTTTGCAGGTAACTGTAAATGGCTTCTAAATCCTCAGTTGTAATGTCGGCATACATGCTCCAAGGCATTATTGTCTGTGGTTCTCCTGCTTGAACTTTCTTGAGCTTGCTTCTGTCCTTGTATTGCTTAAATCTTTCGACAAACCGCTCTTTGCTCCAATTTCCAAGCCCCGTGGGGTGGGGAGTGAGGTTAGAGCTTGTTAGTACATTGCCCCCGGGCATGGTAAATACTCTTCCGCCTGCAAGGTTTTCACCGGTAAATTCTCCGTTTTCAAATTTGGTATGGCATTCATTACATGCAGCTGCATTTACAAGGTATTTGCCATAAGCAATAACATCAGAGGTTGGAGGTTTGGTTGAAAATTTGGCTTTTTGTGGGATGGTGCGCATGATTAAGCTAAATGGGAAATCTGCTTCAGATGCAGGTTGAATTTTATCAATAGCTTGTAAGGACCTTATA
>NZ_CAXBOC010000347.1:0-6351 GCF_963976465.1 uncultured Cyclobacterium sp.
ACCTTGGTGGTAGTCTTTAATGCATTGAGATTATTGGCATATAAAAAACACCTATCTTGAGATATTATAACCTTTGATTAAAATATGAGCATTCCAGAAGATATACTTAAGGATCATGGCATTCGATCAACTGATACTCGTTCCAAGGTGATTAAATACATTCTTAGAAAGAAAACAGCTTGTAGTTTAAAAGAACTTCAACAAGCTTTGGCTATTTCTTCCAGGCAGGAAAAGCCAATAAATCTAACAACTTTCTATCGCACAATCAATCTTTTTGAACAAAAAGGAATTGTTCACAGGATTGATGATGGTACGGGAACAGTAAAATTTGCAATATTAAAACCTGGATCGATAGATAAAAAATGGCACCTCCACTTTCACTGTAAGAAATGTAATAATACCTTCTGTTTACCCGAAACTATGCCAATAAATCTCCTTTCAATTGGAGGCGACTACCATATTATAAGGGTAAACTTGGTGTTGCATGGAATCTGCGAAAAATGTAATGGAAACTACCGGAATGAAAAAAAGCACATTTAGTATA
Source organism: uncultured Cyclobacterium sp. (assembly GCF_963976465.1). Classification (NCBI taxonomy): domain Bacteria; kingdom Pseudomonadati; phylum Bacteroidota; class Cytophagia; order Cytophagales; family Cyclobacteriaceae; genus Cyclobacterium; species uncultured Cyclobacterium sp. The sequence continues at coordinate 545 of NZ_CAXBOC010000347.1, forward strand.
ACCAAAATGGACTGCCCCTCGGAGGAGCAAATGATCCGCATGAAACTGGAACCTCTGGGCCAGATAAAGCACCTGGAGTTTGACATCCCAGCACGCAAGCTGGACGTCTTCCATCAGGATGAAGTACTGCCTATACAAAATGCCATCAGTGAACTAAACCTCAATGATCAACTCCAAGGTACTACTTCTGAGGCAGAAATGCCCATTGCCGAAGACGAGACCAAACACAAGAAAATACTCTGGTGGGTGCTGGGAATCAATTTTGGATTTTTCGTCATCGAAATGACTACGGGTTGGATTTCTGCATCTATGGGTCTCATTGCCGATTCGCTGGACATGCTGGCTGATTCTATTGTTTATGGTCTGAGTCTCTTTGCCGTGGGAGCGGCTGTTTCCCGTAAGAAGAAAGTAGCAAAGATCAGTGGTTATTTTCAAATGGGCCTGGCGCTCCTTGGCTTTTCAGAAGTACTACGCAGGTTTTTCACCCAAAGCGAAACACCCCTTTTCCAGTGGATGATTATCGTTTCCCTGCTGGCTTTAGTGGGTAACCTCGTCTCATTATGGCTGATCAACAAGGCAAAAAGCAAAGAGGCCCACATGCAGGCCAGTGCTATTTTCACTTCTAATGACATCATCGTCAACGGAGGGGTAATACTGGCTGGTGTCTTGGTTTATTTTCTGGAAAGTAAGTGGCCCGATTTGATTGTTGGCGGGATCGTTTTTGCCTTTGTATTGCGTGGAGCAGTGAGGATTTTGAAACTGGCTAAATAAAATTTTTATGGCAGAATTAAAAAAAGAACTCGGAGTTCTAAGGCTAACCTTTTATGGGGTCGGTACCATTGTAGGTGCAGGGATCTATACGGTCATAGGTGCAGCGGCTGGCCAGGCAGGATATGACCTTTGGCTCAGCTTTATTTTTGCTGCGGTGGCCGCAAGTTTTTCTGCATTTTCCTATGCCGAACTTTCTTCTACATACCCCAGTGCAGGTGCAGAATTCATTTTTGTTAGAAAGGCTTTTCCCAAAATTGATATTCCTTCATTCCTTACCGGCTGGACAATTGCTTTTCACAGTTCCGCCACAGTTGCTGCAGTATTATTGGCTTTTTCGGGTTACTTCAATACTTTTTTCAATGTGCCTTCCCTCTTAATTAGTTATGGTATCCTGCTGTTGATCACTTTAATAAGCATCACCGGAATCAAAAAATCATCAACTGCCAATGTGATTATGGTAAGCATACAATTACTGGGTCTATTGATCCTCATTGTATTTGGATTGTTGGAGACTGGTGCACCTAAAGCAGGTTTTTTCAAGGTGGAATCGCTGTCAGGAACCTTAGCCGCTACTGCAACGCTATTCTTTATCTACACCGGATTTGAGCATATGGCCGCATTGGGTTCGGAAGTTAAAAACCCTGGAAAGACAATTCCCCGTGCTTTTTTATCGACTATGGTAATTACTACCATCATTTACTTGTTCATTGCCTTTACTGTACTAAATATAGCAGATCCTTCTGCCTTGGCCGAAGTGGATTCGCCACTGTCCCTTGCCGCATCAAATCTCAATAGTTGGTTGCCTGTCGTATTAGCGGTAGCTGCTCTCTTCGCTACAGCAAATGCCGCGTTTAGTGGTATCATTTCCATTAGTAGAGTGCTTTTTGGAATGGCAAAGATGGGCGAACTTCCAAAGTTTATGATAAAAACAAATACTCAAAAAGTACCTTGGGTGACAACGCTTGCAGTTATGGTAGCCGTAGCTGGGTTCTTACTGCTAGGAGATATTAAAATTGTAGCGGGGATGTCATCTCTTGGAGCTTTGCTTGTTTTTGTTGCCGTAAATGTTGCGCTTATTGTGCTTCGGTTTAAAGCACCTGACCAAGAGCGGCCTTTCAAAGTTCCCTTATCAGTAGGCAAAGTGCCAATACTGCCTATCGTGGCCATACTAATTAGTTTATCGCTAATAATCCAATATCAATGGCAGGTTTATGCGGCATTTGTGGGTGCAATTGTTGTTGGCAGAGCCCTCGATTATTTTTTGGATAAAAAATCAAAAGAAGAAATAGACCCTGAAAACGAAAAGGAATTGTTCAACCATTAAATTAAACTCAGTATGCTACAGGTATTAGATTTTACAAAAAACAATGTAATTGCTACGAAAGCTCAGGAAAACCTGACTGAAGCTGACATACAAAAAATACATCCTCTGATTCACAACATCGTGTACCATGGACAGAAAGTGAGATGGTACTTTGAAATGCAGGATTTTACCGGTTGGGATATGAAGGGTCTGTGGGCAGATCTAAAAATGGATTTGTCCCACGCTAACGACTATGAAAAAATCGCTATGGTTGGAGAAAAAAAGTGGCAGGATTGGATTACTCGGTTCATGAAGCCATTTACCAATGCTGATATCCGGTATTTTGATCTTGAAGAGAAACAAAAAGCTAAAGAATGGATCAATCAGTAGATAGGAATAGTACCGGATTAGCGTATATCGGAGAGACTGCCCGAAAGTTTCTGGATAGGGAAACCTCCGGTGGACTGTTGTTGATTGTGGCCACAATCCTTGCATTGGTTTTGGGCAATTCCCAATGGGCTGATGCATATCATCATTACCTCACTGATGAATTTCTTTTTGAGCTTTCAGAGCATTTCAGTTTCGGGCTAACCATAGAAGAATGGATCAATGACGGACTGATGGCCATATTCTTTTTAGTGGCCGGGATGGAACTAAAGAGAGAAATTATGGTGGGAGAATTGTCTTCCCTCAAAAAAGCGTCAATGCCTCTTTTAGGTGCTTTGGGTGGTATGGTTGTGCCTGCCTTGATTTTTGTCAGTCTCAATACTGGAACAGAGAATATCAGCGGTTGGGGAATACCTATGGCTACCGATATTGCCTATTCATTGGGTATCATCGGTTTATTGGGTAAAAAAGTGCCTTCACAGCTTAAAATCTTTTTGGTGGCACTCGCAATAGCTGATGACTTGGGGGCCATATTGGTCATCGCCCTGTTTTACAGCAATGAGCTGAGTTGGTTATTCCTTGGCTCTGGGGTCGGCATATTTGTATTATTAATGCTGTGCAATCGTTTTGGTATAAAAAGCCTAATCTGGTATATTTTGGGAGGTGTGGCATTGTGGTATTGCTTTCTTAATTCCGGTGTTCATCCTACCATAGCAGGAGTGCTCTTCGCTATCACCATCCCTGTAAAGCCAAAGCTGGATAGCAAAATACTGAAAGAGCGTACTGCTAAGAATGTGGCCGCATTGGAAGAGACGGACATTGAGAACCGCGACCCCATGCAAGACACTCGTCAAAGCAAAATCCTTAAAGCCATGAAAAAGGACACGCAAAACTCAAGGCCACCTTTGCTTAAATTGGAAAACGCTTTGATTGACTTTAATGCTTTTTTCATTATTCCGATCTTCGCCATTGCCAATGCCGGAGTAAAGCTGAATGTGGGAATTTTAGAGGTGGTTTCCAGTTCTTTAGGCTTGGGTATTGTATTAGGCTTGGTTATCGGTAAAGTGCTCGGTATTAGTCTTTTTACTTTTGTTGGTGAAAAGCTCGGCATCTCAGAACTACATACCTCCCTACGTTGGAAACATATTATCGGCATGGGTATGATAGCTGGCATAGGCTTTACCATGTCACTGTTTATTACAAATCTTGCGTTTATTGATCCTGAGTTTATCAAGATCTCCAAGATCAGTATTTTAATAGCCTCACTAGTTGCTGCATTGGGTGGGATCATTACATTGTTATTTACCAAACCCAAAATTGAAAATATATGATACATCTGAGAATATTACTTTTGATGTTTTTCTGCTTTGGCCGATAACAAATAAGACTTCATCATTTCTGAATAAAAACAATAGGGATTTTAATGTATAACTAACGAGTTGGTTAATTGTTTTTCATTCTGAATTTGGTAGTCCCAGAGCCTGATTTTCTAAAAATAGGGCATATTACTCAGAAAAAATCCAAAAATGATAGGGGTTTGGTAAGCTAACAGGTTATTGAATTATGCTAGAGCAGATATAAAGATATTACGACTAATGGACTAAATATTAATACCACCGGGTTAGTCCATATTCCAGTATAAACTAAAAAATAGGTGATAGTACACTACAACAATCTATAGCAGTCTCAAAAAAGGATCAGGAAATCACCTTACTAGAATATTCCGAAATTTTACTAGTAGTAAATACGATTTGTTGAAACTCCGTTTATAGATTAATATCTAGAACTTCTGATACAATGCCCTTTATCTATGAACCTATTTGGTTTAAATCGGCTTTTCCCATTCCAGTTTAACTGGATTTCACCAAATTTAAAAAATCAACATAATAATTTTCCAAAACTAGTACTTTCCGTAAAATTCTGAAAAAATATGAATTGCCATTCGAAATTCATACTTTTGATTATTGATGAAAAAACTAAGAAAAATAGGGGGTGCTTTTATGTTGCTCATTATGCTAGTCATGATGATGCACAACTCATTCCCACATTTTCATCATCATCATGAGTCTCATAGTCATGATTTGAATAAAGGCAAGCATCATTCACATCAAGAAGAAGGTCAACACCATAACAACCAAAATCCCTCCAAACACAATCCTTTCGATTTTATTTCTTTTTTATTAACCAACCACGCCCACGCACATCAATTGGTTGACAATAATTTGGTAGTTGAGAAATGTGTAAAGGAGCAAAATCAAAGCAAGAAAACTAACTTTTTTATTGCAAAACAGGACGGGCAGAAAATTCCGCTTGATATTATACTCACAAAAAAAACGGGTATTCCTTTTTTACCTGATTTCAATAACTTTTATTACTATACTTCCTCACCGCTTCGAGGGCCTCCAACTTTAGGATAAATCAATCTTTGATAACCTATCAAAGTCAATGAACTGATTTCATTGAGAACTATTGATTCATTCTAAATTCAACTTCATGTTAAAAAATAATGTACTCGCTTTTTGCGTGTGCTTATTTTCGTTTGTTGCTGCAGCTCAGTCTCCCAGTACAATGGATGCTTTACAGCAAATTGAACAGAATAATGCCACGCTTAAGGCTTTTTCTTCCTTTTTGGAAAGTAAAAAGCTATCGCAAAAAGCTTCAAATAACCTCCCTGATCCACAGGCGGATGCATATTACCTTCCATTTGGTAATCACACCTCAGGAGATTACACGGAGTTTCAAGTTACCCAGTCCTTTGAATTCCCAACGGTATACAGCTCCCGTGGTAACCTCATTGAGATGCAAGAGGCGCAGAACGCTATGGAATACCAATTGAAAAGGCAAGAGGTATTGCTTCCAGCTGTCAAACTATTGAATGAACTGATATTCTTTGCCAAAAAACAGAAGGTTGAGCAAGTCAGAGTCATGCAGTCTAAGAAGTTGTTTGAACAGATTAATCAGCTATTTGAGATCGAACAAGCCGGTGTTCTTGAACTCAATAAGGCTAAGATCTCCTGGATTCAAGAACAGTTTAAGCTGGATATTTTGAATGCAGATCGAAAAAAAATCATGCTTCACCTTCAAAACCTAAATGGCGGAAAGGAGTTAGTGTTTTCTCAAAGTGATTATTTGGGTTCTCTTATTATCGATGATCCAGAAGGTTTATGGCTGGACAAAATACAGCGAGATCCTGAATTAAGAATTCTTGGAGAGCAAGAAAATGTGGCTCAGCAGCTGATCAAACTTTCCAAGAATAAGTTGCTTCCAAATATTACTGCAGGGTATAACTATCAGGGAGTTTCCGGCTCAAACTACTCAGGCGTTTATGGCGGGGTTTCTATTCCCT
>NZ_CAXBOC010000348.1:0-6328 GCF_963976465.1 uncultured Cyclobacterium sp.
CCTCCAACCTGCAGACACCGCTCCAAAAGTCCCCCATCTGGCATTGCTACCAAATCTGGAAGAGCCATCTCTCCTTATGGTTAGGTCAAAATTATACTTGTCGTCATAATCGTATTTGGCCTGACCAAAAAATCCGGATCTTATGTATTCTGTATAAAATCCACCTACATAAAAAGGCTGGGTCGCATTTTGTAAATACCTTAAGGTAGGGTTGGGAAATCCCCTACCTTCTGCATCATTGGTTTCTTGGGTTTCCTTCTTATACTCATATCCTAATATTCCACTTATGGTATGTACCTCAAAAAGCGTTTTATTCACATTAAAATTGGCATTGGCATTTGAATTAACAATCCTTCTGTCTGCAAAATATGAGGACCCACCATAACTGGCAAATACAGGTATAGTAGAAGGTCTATTGTTTTCATCCCGATTGTCTGAAAAATCCAAACCGGCAAATCCGGTAAATCCCAGCCAAGGCAATATTTTGTAATTCATATTCAAGTTAGACACTGACTGGTAGCTTGTCCCTCTTTTAAGCTCTTCATTGACACCTTGCACTATATTATAACCGAAAAGGTGTTCTGAAGGGTATTCTGCATACGTTCCATCCTCATTGTAAATGGGGACATTCGGTCTGGCTATATAACCGGCCACAAAGGGGCTGTTAACAAAATTCCCTCTATCAATCGACCCATTGGTTACCTGCTTTGCAAGAGAAAAATTGGCCCCTACGGTGAACTTTTCATTGACCTTGTGTGACAAGTTCATTCTGCCGGTAGATCTGGTATAATCCGACTGAATGATCTGCCCCTGGTGGTAAGTATGTGAACCTGAAATAAAAAATTTCGTGCGTTCATCACCTCCGCTTAAAGAAATATCATAAACACTCATTCGCCCATCTCTGTATAAAGCATCTATCCAATCAGAGTTTTGTAAATCAGCATCACTTGGGCTGCCAAAAATATTTTCTACTGTTCTATAATTGAGTCCTGCATTTATATAGGCCTGACGCTTAATGGATGCAAGTTCAGAGGCATTCATCACATCATAGAAATTAATGGGCTGAACGAACCCTGGTTTTTCCTAGTTTACCCTTTTTTGTAGTGATTAAAACCACTCCATTGGCTGCCTGAGCTCCATAAATGGCAGCAGCTGCAGCATCTTTAAACACTTCAATGGATTCGATATCACTTGGGTTGATAGATGACAATGCATTTTGACTTCCCTGTCCGGAAAGGGCTCCCGAGGCAATCTGAACCCCATCTACGATATAAAGTGGTTCCGTTCCGGCATTAATGGAACCTACCCCTCTCACTTGCACCGTTAAAGTACCTCCCGGCTGCCCTGAACTGGAGGTAACTTGCACGCCGGCTACCCTACCCTGCATGGCCCTATCAAAAGATTGCATAGGTAGATCCTGAAAAATCTCTCCTTTAACTGAGGCTATTGCTCCTGTCACTTCTCTTCTGGTTTGGTCTCCATAGGAAGTAACCACTACCTCTTCTAAAGAGGTGACTTCCGGTCTTAGGCTGACATCAATTTTGCTCCTATTTCCGACGAGCTCCTCCTGGAACTCCATACCTACAAATCGAAAAACAAGCACATTTCCATTGCCTTCAATTGCTAATTGGTAGTCTCCGTCAATATCAGTAACCGTTCCATTCCCTGCACCTTTTACCTGAACAGTAACTCCGGGAATAGGCAAGCCATCTTCAAAAGATGTCACCGTACCACGTATGGTTCTGGTTTGGGAATGGACCAAAAAATTAACGGAAAGAAGGGTAATAACTATAAGTATGACTTTCCTCATATTGTAAAGTTGTAATTAACAATCAATCAATTTTATACAAATTCCTTGAATTTTCCAATCAGATTCCTTAAGCATAAGAAAGGTTAGGCTTATGATCGTCAAATATTAACAATGTAATCAGGATAGAGTTTAAAAAAAATTCCCTTCCTAATTTCTTTTATAGGATATAAACTTCTATTCGTCGGTTCAGTGCCCTATTTTCCTCTGTATCATTGGACTGAATCGGCTCAGTTGATCCCCTTCCCTCAATTTTCAGCCTTGTTGCAGAAATTCCCTCCTTCAGCAAATATTTTTTAACACTTTCTGCCCTACGTAAACTTAACTCTGAATTGTATTCTGAGTCCCCAATATTGTCAGTATGCCCTACAATTAAAAGATTGACTTCGGGATGGGCAAGTAAAAACTTTTTTAGTTTTTTAAGAGAGCTTATGGATGCTTTCTTTAAAATTGACTTGTCAAAATCAAAAAAAATGTTTTCAAAGATGAAATGTTTTCCGGAAGCTATGGGTTCCAGTAAAATCTGAAAGCCAACTTTGTTTCTTAAACTATCCCTATCCACATTATAAATCTTTGGCATGTACCCCTGCTTTTCTACATAGAGCCCCGTTTTTTCTTTGTCCGGATAAATCATGGTAAATGCGCCCTCTTTTCCATCTGATTTAAAACTGTACAAGGTACTGTCCCTTTCAAGATCCACTAATGATAGAATCGCCTCCACAGCCTCTCCTGTTTCTTCATTAATCACTTTTCCTCGAGTGACAACCAATTCATGCCCTAAATCAATTTCCTCGGGAAATTCAAAGCGATAAAGGAAAGAACTGTCCACTTTTCCAAGGTGATAACTGTTCTCTGTATAATAGGCAAAATCTTTTTGGGCTGTAATAAATAATGCCAACTGGTCTTTTTGGTCATTGATAGGAAAGCCCATATTGGAAGGCTTCCCGAAACCTGTTCGACCAATACTACTTCTGTAAATATCCTTTGCTCCAAATCCCGGATGTCCATCAGAAGCAAAAAAAAGAACAGTATTGTTAAAAAATATAAAAGGGGAAACCTCATCCATTTTGGTGTTAATATTGGGACCTAAATTTTTGGCCTTAGACCAAGTGCCATCATCAAGTCGCTCAGAAACCCAAATATCAATCCCGCCTTCGCCCTCCGGCCTATTGGAAGAAAAGAACAATAAACTCCCATCTGCTGAAAGGGATGGTTGTGATTCCCAAAACCTGGTATTTACATTTCGCCCCATATTTATAGGACTTTGCCAAAGCCCGTCCACTCGTGCGGTGATGTACAAATCACAACTTCCATGGGAAGCAGGGGTATTGCAGGAAGTAAAAATTAAAAGATTTCCATCCGCGGAAATTGTACAGGTGCCCTCATTGTACCTGGTGTTGATTAATTCTGAGATGGACTCAGGACTAGACCAAGTCTCCCCATCGTAATCAGAGAAATAAATGTCTTCATCTTGCTTGGGGGACATGCCATCTCTTTTTGTAAAAAACAAGCGTTTACCATCGGCTGTCAGTACAGGGAAATATTGAAGTTTGAATTGATTTAGAGGATCAGGCAGTCGGTTTTTACTAATGCTTATCGGGTTTTTAATGCCTTCAGCGATGATTTCAAACTGTTGCAATTTTTCTAAATAATCAGGCGACTTCACAAAGCCCTCATCCAGAAAACCACGGTTGGCTTCAAAAGTATCCAAGGCCAACTGAAAATCACCTTGAGCCAAGTAAATCTGGCTTTCGATCCAGGCCAATTTACCTTTAAAAAAATCATTGGTTTTAATCGGAAGTCTTGATTGCCCTTTTTTTGTAACCCGAAGTGCTTCCTCCGGCATACCACTGCTTAACAAAACCTGAGCATGTTTGAGATAGGCCTCATAAAAATCCGTACTCCTTTCGTAGGCTGCTTGGTACTTCTCCCTGGCTTCAGGAAGCTGTTTCCTTTGCAAAAAAGCATTGCCTTCTTCAAAGTACTTTATGGCTTCATTAAAGCGTGTACTTTGGGCTTTTTTGTCAATAATAGAAAATTCCTGCCCCATTGCTTGAAAACATAAACTTACAAACGATATGAGAATGAGGAATTTTCTAAACATGTTGTCCTAAGGTATTTCCATGTATTTATGAGTCTGAAGAGAAACCCTCCAAGCGGGATTTTCCTTCACAAAATCTATGATCAAACTAGTCATCTTTTCCGCTTTTGACCATTCCGGTTGCAAGAGTAAATGACATTTCTCATTGACTAAACTGGCATGTTTAAGCGCAAAATCAAAATCACTTTTATTGTAAACCACCACCTTTAGCTCATCAGCATGCGCATAAACCTCTGGCAATGATTGCTTAAATTTCTTGGGTGACAAGCAAGTCCAATCAATTGTACCACTAAAAGGATGAGCACCTGATGTTTCCATGTTTATTTGAAAGCCCTTCTCTTTTAATAGGCGGGTCAATGGCCCTAAATCATGCATCAAAGGTTCTCCTCCAGTGATTACTACCAATCGTGCTGGATAAGAAGCCGCTTCTGCTACAATATCTTCAATGGCCACTTTTGGCCACCTTTCTACATCCCACGAGTCCTTCACATCACACCATACACATCCTACATCGCATCCCCCTAAACGAATAAAATAGGCGGGTTGTCCGGAGAACATCCCCTCACCTTGTATGGTGTAGAAAGCTTCCATCAATGGCAAATATTGTCCATTGGAAAGCATATTATTTTTGTCTTTCATAATTTTTGGTCTAGCGGGTAATTGAACCGCTTTGTTTACATTAATTTAAAACCCTATTGGTAAACTTCCCCTTTGGCTGCCAATAAAGTATTGTACAATAAAGAGGCAATGGTCATTGGCCCTACCCCTCCCGGTACAGGAGTAATGGCTGAGGCTTTGGCGGCGGCCTCTTGGAAATTGACATCACCAACCAACCTAAATCCATTCTTTTTTGAAGCATCAGGGATTCGGTGGATGCCTACATCAATCACTACGGCACCTTCTTTGACCATGTCTCCGGTCACAAAGCCTTCTCTCCCAATGGCTACAATCAGTATATCTGCACTTTGTGCAATTTCCTTTAAGTTTTGCGTCCTACTGTGAGTAATGGTAACTGTACAGTTGCCCGGGTAGGCATTTCTGGCCATCAAAATACTCATTGGAGAACCTACAATATGACTTCTACCAATCACCACACAATGCTTTCCAGATGTCTCTATTTCATACCGCTTCAATAACTCAACAATTCCATAAGGAGTGGCTGCAATATAAGCCGGCCATCCCAAAGTCATCCTTCCAACATTTGCCGGCGTAAAGCCATCTACATCTTTTTCCGGCTTGATCTTGGCCGTAACTTTTTCCACTGATATATGATCCGGCAATGGCAATTGCACAATCAGGCCATCAATGTCAGGGTTGTCATTTATTTTCTCTACCTCATTCAGCAACGCTTCCTCCGACACGGTTTCTTCCAACCTTACCAAGGTAGAACCAAAACCAACTTTTTCACAGGCTTTTACTTTTGCGCCTACATAAGTTTGGCTGGCCCCATCGTTCCCAACTAGAATTGCGGCCAAGTGAGGTACTTTTTTATTGTTTTTTTTAAGTAAAACTACTTCCGCAGCTATTTCATCTTTAATGGTTGCGGATGTTTTTTTACCATCAATCCTTATTAATCCTTCTCTTTCTTGCATAGGTATTTTTTCTTACAAAATCTCCTAAAATATTAAGTAACTACAGGTTACCCTTTGTAATTTCTTTTTATTGATACTGTCAGCTTAATCCAGTTTAAGCACTGCCATAAACGCTTCCTGAGGAACTTCCACATTCCCTACCTGACGCATTCTTTTCTTACCTTTCTTTTGCTTATCAAGGAGCTTTCTCTTTCTGGAAATATCCCCTCCGTAACATTTCGCCAATACATTTTTTCGCAAGGCTTTCACCGTTTCTCTGGCAATTACTTTGGTTCCTATGGCTGCCTGTATGGCAATTTCAAACATTTGCCTCGGCACCAATTCTTTTAGCTTTTCACAAAGTCGCTTGCCCCATTCGTAGGCTTTGTCTCTATGGACTATCGCTGAAAGGGCATCAACAGGCTCACCGTTTAGCATCACATCCAATCTAACCATATGGGATTGCTTAAACCCTATCAATTCATAATCCAAAGATGCATAGCCTCTCGAAATTGTTTTAAGCTTATCAAAAAAGTCAAAAACGATTTCTACCAAAGGCATATCGAAGGTCAATTCCACCCTGTCTGAGGTCAAATATACTTGATTCTTTATTTGCCCTCTTTTCTCCATGCACAATTGAATAACCGGTCCTACATAATCTGAAGCGGTAATGATGGCCGCTTTAACAAAAGGCTCTTCTATATGCTTGAAAAGGTTTGGCTCGGGCATATCCGAAGGCGCGTTGACTACAGCAAATGTTTCATCATTCAGTAATGCTCTAAATTGCACTGAAGGGACAGTAGTAATGACAGTCATGTCAAACTCTCTCTCCAATCTCTCTTGAATGAT
>NZ_CAXBOC010000349.1:0-6306 GCF_963976465.1 uncultured Cyclobacterium sp.
TTATCAAGGATCCAGAGGAAGAAAACAAGTACATGATCTTTATCGCCTATTTGGTAGGATTATCAATAGGAGTTCACTTATTAAATCTGGTAACCCTTCCGGCTTTAGCCTTAGTTGTTTACTTTAAAAAATATAAAAACCATAACCTTAAAGGAGGAATCATTGCCTTTTTATTAGGGGGCGTAGCCTTGGTTGTTATCAATAATTTTATAATTCCCGGCTTACCAAGCATTGCAGGTTCTCTAGAAATCTTTTTTGTCAACAGTTTAGGCATGCCATTTGGTTCGGGCATTATCTTCTTTTCTATTGTATTCTTAGGAGGGCTGATTTTTGCTGTGATATATTCTCACAAAAAAGAAAAAGTCATTTTAAATACCATTTTAATTTGCTTCTCTTTTATTCTTATAGGTTATAGTTCGTATGCACTGATCGTAATCCGCGCGAATGCTGAGCCAGTAATCAACGAAAATGATCCTAAAGACATTATCAGTTTTGTTAGCTATCTAAAAAGAGAGCAATATGGCTACCGTCCTCTGATGCAAGGACAGTATTTCACCGCAGACATTATTGATCAGGTAGAAGGGGACCCTGTTTATGCCAAGGGAGAAGACAAATATGAAGTGGTGGATTATCAATTGGAAAACATTTATGATCCTGAAAAAACCACCTTACTTCCTAGAATATACTCTACTCAAGAAAGGCATAAACAAATCTATAGATCCAAGCTGGGATTAAGGGAAGGTCAAGACCCTACTTTCTTTGACAATATCTATTTCATGTTTGACCACCAACTGGGTCATATGTATTGGAGGTATTTTATGTGGAATTTCAGTGGAAGAGAGAGTGACTTTAGTAATGCCCCCTATTTAAGTATATGGAATACAATTACCATAGATTTTCCTGATTATATCAAAGAAAATAAAGGGCATAACAATTATTTTATGCTACCCTTAATTTTAGGGCTTATAGGCATGTTTTTCCAAGCAAAACATGACCCGGAATCATTCTGGCTTACCCTCATGCTATTCCTAATGATGGGAGTCGTACTGGTACTCTACCTCAATTCCCCGCCTGTAGAGCCAAGGGAAAGAGATTACATCTATGTGGGTTCCTTTTATGCCTTTGCCATCTGGATTGGCTTTAGTGTAATGGCCATCAGTCATCAACTTAGAAAATTGAAAAAAGGAATGGTAATGGCAGGGGTATATGCTGCACTAATTGCATTGCCTGTTCCTATTTTAATGGCCGCAGAAAATTGGAATGACCATGACAGATCCGACAGGTACTTCTCTGTGGATTCCGCTAGAAACTTTCTCGCTTCATGTGCCCCCAATGCCATATTATTCACCGGAGGCGACAATGACACCTTCCCGCTTTGGTATGTGCAGGAAGTGGAAGGCTTTAGGACTGATGTGCGGGTTATTGTATTAAGTTATTTTGACACCGATTGGTATGTCAAACAAATGGCCAGGCCTGTCAATGAGTCTGCTGCTTTGGATTTCACTTTGAATTTTGACAACTTTAAAAAAGGCACCAATGATGTGCTTTACGTAACGGATAGAATTGAAAGCTTGCCACTGGTGGAATACCTCAAACTATTAAAAGGCAACAGTGATTTACTAAAATTAACCAATAGCAGGTCAAGCAGCAATATTAATACGGTTCCTTCCAGAATTTTAACCTTGCCCGTAAATACTGAAAATGTAGAAAAATCCGGAATTGTGCCGCCACAATTTAAGGACCTGCAAATTCCAAACATCAATATTAGGATCAAGGGAAATTATGTAACCAAGGGTAACCTGATGTTATTGGATCTGATCGCTACTAACAATTGGGAAAGACCCATTTATTTCAACAATACTTCTTTGGCCACCATTGGCTTTGACATGAGTGACCATGTGGTCATGGAAGGACTGACCTACAGGTTGCTCCCCATCCAAAAGCCCGACAACCAAGACGAGTTAATTAATACCGATCTGGCCTATAAGAATGTTACTGAAAAATTCGCCTTTAGAGGAATGGACAATCCGGACAACTATTTTGATGACGAATTCAGGAGATTCACCTCCAACCATAGAAGTGTACTCAATAGCATTGCCATAGCCTTATTGGATGAACAAGATAAGGAGAGAGCGGAAGACATTATGAGGTTGAGTCTGGAAAAACTTCCCGGAAAGGCCATACCGTACGACATGGCTAGCGGACAAGCTGTACCCGTTTTATTCGAGTTGGACATGGATGAAGAAGCCCTGGATATTATCGACCAAATGTCTAAACGTTCTATAGAGCTCCTTGACTTCTATCAGGAGACCGGTAGATCTATGGACAGGGAAGCTCAAATCTCCATGCAGATGTTGCGCTACTTTGTACCCCAATTACGAGAACAGGGGTATGAAGAAAAGGCCAATCAAATTCAGCAGGATTACGAACGAATATTTGGAGCTGCAGCAGGTCCCCCACAACTTCAAAGAAGATAAAATAGCCATTGGCTGATTAATATTAAACGCTAAAAATTATTCCAATCGGCTGCTTATCAATTTAAGCAGCCGATTATTTTTTGTGTAGAATATAGTACAGATCTAAGGCCTCCTCAGGGTTTTCTACCAACAAGTAATCTTCATGATGCAATTGTTCTACAGCCGCTCCTTGATGTTTATGTAGCTTATTTCTATTGATTCTATTTAAGATCTCATAGGGGATTTTCAGCCATCCGGCAGGTAACCTGTATTGTAGGTTTAAAATATCCCAACGCGTAATTTTATTTACGGAAACCTTATTCGCTTCGTAATAATCCCAAACTTTGGCATTCCCGCCAATCCCTTTTGTTTCCACTTTATCAAAAATTGATTCACATAATTTTTGAAGTTGAGAAGGTGTATATTCTCTTATATGCCAAGGATTCCTAGACAATGAAAACCTAATATTTGGGGTGGAGATCAAAGCCATTCCTCCCGGTTTTAATACACGATAAATTTCTTCCAGGTATTGCCTGTCATCATCAATATGTTCAATCACCTGAAAACTCACAACTGAATCAAAGGAATTATCCTCCACGCCGGCCAATGGAGGAATAATTGCTTGCTCGAAGGTAAATTCCGGGTATTTATCCTTTAGCCTGTCCAAGATTTCCCCTATCTTGTCTAGGCCGTGGTAATGATTTACCAATGGGCCTAGGGCCTGTACCCCTCTGCCTTCGCCACAGCCAATCTCCAACAAATTGCCGGAAACGAAACTTTTAGCAACAATGTATGCTTTAAAAAGACGTTGATGAATAGGATTGTCACTGATTAACTTATCGGAAGTAATTTCCGTTGTATAGGTAGCCATCTAAAATTTTATTATTTTCAACAAAATTAAGGTTAATTTTTAAAACCAACTATGGAAAAAATAAAGTCATTGTATATGAAACGAAATATTGGGTTATTATTTATTTTAATCCTCCTTTCTCTTCCTTCTTTTGCACAAAAAAATCTGCAAAGTATTAACCAGAGTTTAAGGTATTCCAGGTATTCAAGAATTTCTTTGAAAGTAATTCCAATTAAAACCGCAGAAAGAACTTTTAAATTACAAATGCTGGTTGAGAAAATCGAAGAGGATCCGAATTTTGACGATTACTTATTCTCTTACACCATTGTCCATAGCTTTGATCAGAGAATTGAGGATGATCAGGTAATTGCCTTGGATCAAGACCTGCTTAAAAAAAATACTACCGGCCATTTTTATTTTGAAGAAACTGTAGAAATCCCAAGTTCCAGAGACCAGGCCTATGTTATTTTTCGGGCAATAGACACCAGACAAGAGGATGAATATGTTTACCATGCAGATTTAATTAGTCCTTTTGTGGTAGATCAACCTTCTTTCGGCGCCTACTTTGGCAATGACATACCCTTTGACCAAAATTTTTTAAATGCGGAAGAATCCTTACTCTTCAAAAGTAACCAAGGAGTAAGCTTATATAGGTATTTTTACCCACAAGATTTCCCTATCCCCCTTCCTCCTATGGAAACCAAGGTTCCTGAAATAGCCAAGGAAACCAAAGTAATCAATGAAGGGGATTTCTTATTGAATGTACCTGTATCCTTTGACAAATCAGGCTATTACTTTATACAAAAAGACACCACCACCGCTAGTGGGTTACTGATCAAAACGGCCGGAAAAGCATTCCCAAAAGTGTCAACTTGGGAAGAAATGATCCAAATGGTTGCTTATATTTCTACCCGAAAAGAGCACGAGGCTTTATTGGCTGCAGAAAACAAAAAAATAGCCCTAGATGAATATTGGATCCGGATGACACGAGATGAAGAGGCAGCTAAAAAATTGATCAAAGAGTATTTCCGGCAAGTGGAATTTGCCAATATTTTATTCACTGATTTTAAAGAAGGTTGGGCAACAGACCGTGGCATGGTCTATATAATTATGGGGCCTCCACAAGAAGTATACTTTAATTTAGACAAAGAAACTTGGGTTTACTTGTCTAAGGATTCAAATTCAAAAATAACCTTTACCTTTGCACGTGTAAAGAATATTTTAACCCCACAATATTATACATTGAACCGATCCAGAGCCTATCAGCCTGTATGGTTCAAAACTATCACAGCATGGAGAAACGGAAGGATGGTTTTTTAATCAACAAAAGCGAAGACCAAAAGGATTTTATCTTTGGCATCAGGTCCATCATGGAGGCTTTGAATGCAGACAGAGAAATAGACAAAATACTGGTAAACAAAGAACTTAAAGGAGATCTTTTAAAAGAATTACTTGCACTAACCAAGGAGAAAAAGCTACCGGTAACCAAGGTTCCCGAAAGTAAACTCAATCGAATAACCAGAAAAAACCACCAAGGTGTCATCGCTTATATATCATCCATAGCCTATGCTTCATGGGAAAATGTAGTGGACAGCACTTATACTAAAGGGGAAGCACCACTTATTTTGATGCTTGACAGGGTCACGGATGTACGTAATTTTGGAGCCATTGCCAGGACAGCAGAAGTTGCGGGTGTTCATGGAATTATTATTCCGGAAAAAGGTAGTGCGCAAATCAATTCGGATGCGGTTAAAACATCTGCCGGAGCTTTAAATTTTCTACCGGTAAGTAGGGTAAGAAACCTCTATTATACCCTTAAGGACCTTAAGAAATCAGGTTTGAAAGTGGTGGGTGTGACCGAAAAAACAGACCGAATGATGTACCAGGCAGACCTTACTACTCCTACAGTATTGGTTATGGGATCTGAAGAAGATGGCGTTTCAGATGAACTTATGGGCTTGTGTGATGAATTCGTTAAAGTTCCTGTTCATGGCCAAATAGAAAGTTTAAATGTTTCTGTTGCCACAGGGATAGTGATTTACGAAGCTATTCGACAAAGAAAACAATAAACTCCCTAATTCCGGATCAAATGGCAATAGAATTGGTTGTGCTTTTGGTATTGATGTCCGGCATAATAGCCTTGCTGGCTACGTTGTTGATCAAGTCCTACAAAAAACGCGACCAATTGAAAGAAAGCCTGGGAGACCTTAGCCTGGAAAAAGAAAGGCTTAGCGAAAAGTACCAGTATCAGTCAAGCAAATATGGAACGTCTCAAAAAGAAAATGAGCAACTTTCCATACTTTCCAATTCCTTAGAAAAAGAGAATTACCAACTCGCTTTAGATAAAGGAAAACTGGAAAGTGAGCTTCAGTTTATGCGTGAGAAATTAATTTTTCAAAAGCAGGAAATAGAAAAAATGCGTGGTCAATTTCAACAAGAATTTGAATTACTGGCCAACAAAATTTTAGAGGAAAAATCCAAGAAATTCACTAGTCAAAATCAGGAAAATATAGAAAACTTTCTCCAGCCCCTAGGGAAAGAATTGAACGCCTTTAAGAAGCAAGTACAGGAGGCTTACGCCATGGAATCCAGAGAAAGGTTTTCACTGGAAAAAAAAGTCAAAGAACTCGCAGAACTAAACCAGCAAATCAGTCAGGAAGCCAAAAACTTAACCAATGCCTTAAAAGGCAATGCCAAAATTAGGGGAAATTGGGGAGAAGCAATCTTGGAAACCATATTACAAAATTCCGGTTTAGAAAAAGACAGACATTACAGTATTCAGGGCTTTCTGAAAGACGAAAATGGTCAAGCCCTTCTTGGCCCTGATGGTAAGAAAATGCAACCGGATGTAATCATTCATTATCCGGATGACAAAAAGGTAATCATTGACAGTAAGATCTCGTTAATTGCCTACGAAAAATACAGCAATGCTCTGGGAGATGCAGAACAAAAATCTGCGCTTGAACTTCATGTAAAAGCGATAAAAACCCATATCGACCA
>NZ_CAXBOC010000350.1:0-6300 GCF_963976465.1 uncultured Cyclobacterium sp.
GCGGCGTCTATTTTGCTAACATGTATTTGCCCGTCACCCATAGTTCTGGGCATTTGCTTGTTAATTTGAGCGATCACAATATCTGCTGTATCTACTGCCGGTCGGGCAACATCTACGGAGGTGCCCAAAGTGCAGTATCCATGCTGATCCGGAGGAGAAACATTGATAAAAGCCACGTCTATAGGTAAAATTCTTTTCCTAAATAGTCGCCCAATTTCACTTAAAAAAACCGGTACATAACCTCCCTGATCAGTGTTAACTGCATTTCTGATATTCTCTGAAACAAATAAAGAATTCAGATAAAAACTCCCCTTACATGATTGGTCTGCCAAAGGCATTTTGCCCAAAGTAGTGATTGATACTACTTCTACATTTTTCAATTCATGTTTCCTATTAGCCAATGCATTTAGTAAGGATAGAGGAGTTGCAGCACTGCCATGAATAAAGATTCTTTGGTTGCTTTTTACGCAACTTACTGCTTCGTCGGGGCTAACGATTTTAATTTGATTTCCCATTTCAAGTGAGATTTTATTGTTAGGTTAATATTTAAAAATTAAGTCATAAACCCTTAAAAGGAAGGCTGTCTTTTGGTTTTATTTTGATAACCTAAAGTTACAATTAATTGATCGACTGGCCAATTTTACTAGAGAAGTTGGTATGAAAATTTATCAACGATTTGTGATAAGTTGGAGGATTCCAATACGATATATGGCTTATTAATTAAATTTATGACCCCTTCTGTTTAACCCGGCAATTTATTAAGAGTAGAGGCTGTGCTGTGGAAAAAAAGAGTATTGTCAACCCTATTTGTTTTAGAAACGTTAATATTTATTAATAATTTATCTTTTTACTTGTTAAGGACGCTATTTTTTTAATCTTGAACCTTCAATTTTTTAATTATAAGCACAAGCTTGCTTAATTTTGTTTCCTAAAATATAAAATAGATTACAAATCATTTAAAATAAAAATCAATTGTTATGAATAAGAAAGAAATAAGACTTCACATGGTTGCTGATAGAGAATACGAAGCAGTTAACCCGGAAGGGAATAAAGTCCAAATGGACATGTATGATAGCACTGAAAAAAAACATCAATCGCCGATGGAACTATTGCTTTCCGGATTGGCAGGGTGCTCTGCAGTAGATGCTGTGCTCATGATGAAGAAAAAGCGCAAACAAGTAGTGAATTTTGAGATACATGCTGAAGGGATAAGAAATGATGGTACGCCTGCATTCTATAAGTCTATTCATTTACATTTTATCATCACCTCTCCTGATGCCACTGAGGTAGAGTTTGGTAAAGTAATTAAGTTAGCTGTTGACAAGTATTGTTCAGTGGCCTCTAGCTTGAAATCTACAATCACTCACTCCACAGAAATTAAAAAGCCTTTATGAGGGTTGTTAATGAACTTGTCAAAGAAGGGATTAGGATTAGTTTGTTCGATTGGAACAATAAATATATTCTAAAATTTGAACTTGGAAATATGGAGCAAACTTTCAAGGTTCCTTCTATGGATGTGCTTGAAGAAAGTGATTTAGAGGCGCTGATGGAAGGTCAATTCTTTGAAGAGGTGAAAAAAAGGTTTGATGAAATGCACAAGTCTCTTCAAAAAGTAACAAAAAATTTCTAAATTTGTATATAATTTAAATATTTAAAGATGTAATATTTATATTCCTAATTAATATTCCGTTTTTATTGTGTTTTAATTGAATTTAAGAGATTTAATATTTTAATTATAAATATTTGTTATTATTAAGTGCTTTTATTCGAATTGATAAAGCTTGTTCACCAGTGTTTTAAAATGATGTTTTGTATTTAAACTTCTTGCAATATTATATTGTGTCTAAGGCTGTTATTCCTTGGCCTGTCAATAAAAAAAAACTGTGATGTTTGAAAGTACTAACAATATTTAAATACTAATCATTGGAGATAAAAGATATCAGATTATTTGATGCGCTTGAAAGCAGTGATAATAAGGAAGGCATATGCCTTATTAGATATAGATGACCAATAACAATAATATTCAGAAATATGAAATGCCACAACCACCGGCGCCAAAAAATCGCTGGTGGTTGGTAGGCTTGGGAGCTGTGTCAATAGTGTTTACCTTGCTTCTAGCCTTATTTTTTTACAATTCTATTTCGAAAAACCTCATAGAAAATAAGGCTTTTTTCCTAAATAAGCAGGTGGAATTTGCAGCACATGAAGCTCAGAGATCTTTCAAATATTTCAACGAAGACTTGCATTTTTTTCTTGAAAACCAAGAGCTTATCAATAGAGAAGGCTTGGATGATAATTCCGAAAAAATGGATTCTCTTAGGATGGGTAAGTTATTAAGAACTTACCATCAATTAATTGATACTTTAAGTATTAGTATCGGGGATATCGGCCATATTTATACCTTGGGTGAAAATGATAGACTGATTTCCAATCCAATAGAAAGTGATAGGATGAGCAGTTATAATGCCTCCTCATCTTTGGTAATCACTTCGAATGCCGGAAATATAAAAGTTGCTGTAAAACTAAATATTGAGAATTATTTTGAAAACCTATTGGACAACTATTATTTGGGTCCCAATACGGGTAAACTGGTTTATGGAAAGAACGGTTTTTATAAACTAAATAAAAAAGGACCTGTATTTTTTCAGGATGAAATAATCGAAAGTGAAATTATACATGAAATCAAAAGTGGGGTAGAAGGTAATTATTGGATCCATATCACTGAAGACAGAGGAGAAGAGGGCAAGAAGTTTCTTTTGGTTCAATATCCTTTTCAATTAGTTAATCTAAACGAGAACTTTGCCTTTGTTTTTGTTCAGGAAAAACCCTCTATTGATGCGGGGATTTTCGAAAACTATTTCCATTTATTTGCTGCCTTACTCGTTTTGTTGGCAATAGTAGTTGCATTCATTTTTAAATATTTCAAAATCACCAAGGAGAATAGTAATTTCCTTGAAAAAAAATCCAAAAACTTAAACCAATTATTAAAACAACAGACCATCTTGCTTCAGCAATCTAAAGGCTTTATCTATTATCAGGATCGTGAAGATAAAATATATAAGGTAAGTGAGAATGTAAGCGAAGTTCTGGGGTACAGCCCTGACGAGTTGGTAGGTAGTTCGGTCAAAGATTTAATTCTTGACCAAAAAGATGAATTTTTGAAATCCAGAAATACACTAATTGAAAAAAATGAAGGGGTGTACCATTTCGAATTTACATCGGAAATGAAAAATGGCGATTCCATCAGGGTTAAGATTTTTGAAAAATTAATATATAGTAATGATTTGAAATTTGAGGGGTCTGTTGGGATTTTTACAGATATTAACGCCAAATATATAGCAGATCAAGAGTTGTTAAAAAGTGAAAATAGGCTACGATCGGTGTTGAACTGTTTGCCTGATATAATTTTTATTTACAATAATCAAGGCGTATACCTTGACTATTATGTGCAACAAGAAGAGCTTTTGGTAGTCCCTCCTGATCAATCGCTAGGTAAGAAAATTGATGAAGTTTTGGGAGGCGAAGCAGGAGAAAAGGCGATGCATGCATTCAATAAAGTTATTACGACCGGTAAGATGCAGACTGAAGAATTGGACTTGCTATTGGATATAGGCCGTAGATACTTTGAAGTTAGGTTTTTTAAACTGGATGAAGATAGAGTGATTTCAGTTGCCCGAGACATTACCGGGCAGCGGCTATGGGAGCGTGGTCTTAGCGAGGCCAAAGAGGCAGCCGAACTGGCCAATAGGGAGAAATCCAGTTTCTTGGCAAATATGAGTCATGAAATTAGAACGCCATTGAATGGGCTATTGGGAATCACTGGCTTACTATTTAAGACTCCGCTTTCCAAAGAGCAGAATGAACTTCTGTCAATAATTAGTGATTCAGGAGAGTCCCTATTGAATATAGTAAATGATATACTTGATTATTCTAAAATTGAAGCAGGGAAAATGGAGTTGGTTCCGGTTTCCATGGATTTAACTGCTGAATTGGAAAAAATAATAAAGGTATTTTCCGGTATGGTTCAACAGAATTCTCTGGTTATTAACTTAAATATTGAGAAAAATATCCCCCAAATAATTATACTTGATAAAGATAAACTAGCTCAGATTTTTTTTAATATCATCGGGAATGCAGTAAAGTTCTCTAAAGTGGGAGGACAAATAGATATTAATATAAGTGGGGAGTTAATTTTCACAAAAAATCTAATTCTTACCTGCACAGTTAAAGACAATGGGGTGGGTATAGCCAAAGATAAGATTCCACAGTTGGTGAAACCATTTACTCAGGCGAGTGATTCCTCAAATGGTGATTATAAGGGAACAGGGCTGGGCTTGGCCATTGCAAATAAACTAATCGAGTTAATGGGAGGTGTGCTCCATATAGAGAGTGAAATTGACAAAGGATCGACTTTTTCCTTTGCACTTATTTCACAAGGAAGTGAAGAAAAATTGAATGATCCTAAGGAGGCATTTATAAAAAGTGAGGACCAAGCTATTGAGGAGTTGGCCAAAGAGCATCCGCTTGATATTTTGCTGGTGGAAGACAATGACATAAACTTAAAGTTTATGCTTATGCTTTTGTCACAAATGGGGTATACGCCGAAAGTGGCCTTGGATGGCCTTGAAGCCATAAGTGCGGTAGAAGAAAAACGTTTTGACTTGATCTTTATGGATAACCAAATGCCACGAATGAATGGGATGGATGCAACTAAAGTAATTAGGGGAATGGGCAATGGTCAAAAAGCAATGATTGTAGGTTTGTCCGCCAGCGTATTTAAAGAAGACATTGCGTTAGCGATGAATATAGGGATGAATGACTATCTAACCAAACCGGTTAAGATTCATCAGATCGTGGAGAAAATCAAGAACTGTATCATCTGGAAAGAAAACGGATTTAAATAACCGTTTTCATATCAAAAAATTCCAAGTAGTCAGCCACTTTTTTTACAAACATGCCACCGAGTGCGCCATCCACCACTCTATGGTCATAGGAGTGAGATAATATCATTTTATGCCTTATCCCAATCATATCTCCTGTGGGGGATTCTATCACGGCCGGTTTTTTGGTAATGGTACCAACTGCCAATATGCCAACCTGTGGCTGAACAATAATTGGGGTGCCCATAATATTACCAAATGAACCAATGTTCGATAAGGTGTATGTTCCACCTTTAAGTTCTTCAGCACTCAATCTATTCTCTCTTGCCCTTAATGCAAGTTCATTTATTTTTTTCGATAGACGTGAAAGTGTTAATTTATCTGCATTTTTTATTACAGGTACAATTAGATTACCATTGGCTAAGGCAACTGCAACACCTATGTTAATGTCTTTTTTCTTGATAATTTTATCTCCCTCTACCGAAATATTCATCATAGGGAAGTCTTTTAATGCTTTGGCAATGGCCTCAACGAAAAAAGGAGTAAAGGTGATTTTCTCACCTTGTTTGGCTAGGAATTCGTCTTTAATTTTATTTCGATAAAGTACAATGTTTGTCAAGTCCGCTTCAACGAAAGAGGTGACATGGGCAGAAATGTTTTTCGATTCCAACATTCTTTGCGCAATCATCTTCCGCATCCTATCCATTTCTAGAATTTCGTCTGTTTGACCAGCGGAAGAGGATAGCTGAGCAGCATCTCTCTTTGAAATATAGTCCAGGATATCTTTTTTTGTTACCCTACCACCTTTGGCTGTTCCTGAAATTTCAGCTAATTCCCGGTGGCTGACATTTTCTTGGGTGGCAATGCTTTGAACCAAGGGAGAATAAAATCTTTTTTCTTCAATATTGGAAGGTTCATCATAGGAAGCTTTTCCTAGAATAAGACTTGTGTATTCGGGAACATCCTGTAAAAGCTCTTTATCGTTATCTATTGAAGGGTTCTCCAAGTCTGGAAGATGGTCCTGGTCATCAGATTCATCTGCTTTTACTTCAATAATAGCAATTGGTTTCCCTACTTCGATGATCTCTCCTTCTTTGGCAAGTATTTTCTTCAATACTCCGGCATGTGTGGCAGGTACCTCTGTGTCTACTTTATCCGTAGCCACTTCCAATACGGATTCGTCTTGTTCTATCAGGTCTCCTTCTTTCTTTAGCCATGAAAGAATAGTGCCTTCCATAATGCTCTCTCCCATTTTGGGCATCACCATTTCCACTGTTGCCATAGCTTTTACTTGTATATTTAATTCTCCCTAGCTATAAAACTAAAATTTAGTAATTCCTGTTTATTTCCTTTTATTTTATTAATAAATCTTTGACTAACTTTCACCTGCTGTCTGCCAAATGGATAGTTATTACTTTCA
>NZ_CAXBOC010000351.1:0-6277 GCF_963976465.1 uncultured Cyclobacterium sp.
TTTGGTCTTTTCTTCCGAAGTCAACAACTTACTGCTCGGCCATATTCTGTCAGCTCGTGTATTGATTTCCTCATCCTGGAGTAACCTGAATCGTCTGGCAAGGTGATACTCTACGTCATCGGGGCTTATGGTTTTGGGCTGTTCGATTTCATTGAAAAAGTCCACCGCCCATTCCTTTCTGCTGGCAAACAAAGAAATGGCAGCTTCCCTTACATAGACATTGTCCCTGAATCCCGGGTATGCCTTTGCCAACTGTTCACCAATTTCTTTTTGGTTGTAGGATTGCAAGGCATGAAGTGCTGTTTGCTTGATATTAGGAGAAGATTGGCCGTTTTTTACCAGATTCAAAAGATCAGGAACCACTTCATCCTGATTAATTTCTCCTAGGACCTGAATATAAGACAACCTTAATCCGATTTCCGCATCTGGATCTGAGATGATCTTTAATGCTTCTGCCAGTGCCTTCTCTTCCCTGCGCCGCAAAGCAAGGGTAAGCGGAGAGTCACCCAATTCCTTGTTATTTTTCTCTAATATTTTCAGCAAATTATCCGGAAGGGTTACCATCTCTCTTCCCAATAAACCTTCCTGTAGTCCTTCAATCAGTATTTTAACATGTTTGGATGAAGGTGCTTCTTCCAATAATTGGGTTGCCATGGCAAAGTTTTCCTCACCACCTTCCATGATGTACCGCTGCATTAATCTGCCTAGCAGTACCTTTTCCATAATT
Organism: uncultured Cyclobacterium sp.; assembly: GCF_963976465.1. Classification (NCBI taxonomy): domain Bacteria; kingdom Pseudomonadati; phylum Bacteroidota; class Cytophagia; order Cytophagales; family Cyclobacteriaceae; genus Cyclobacterium; species uncultured Cyclobacterium sp. The sequence continues at coordinate 728 of NZ_CAXBOC010000351.1, forward strand.
GGATGATTCCATATTTTATCATCGGCCATCATGGCCAATACCCCTTCTCTATCTGTTGTTGCTTTTTCTTCCAGAGCCCACCAGGTCAACAATGGAATATCAGGATCCTCGCTATCCCCATGGTTATTCAGTAAGTTTTCTATAAGTGAAAAAGTTTGGCTTGAAGGCAGTCGTTTGGCCGAAGCCATCAGTTGTGACCTCACCTCTGGATGTGACTCTTCCGCTGCAAGTTTTTGAAGTTCCTGGTACATGGCCGGGCTAAGGGATTGCTTGTCGCCCAACAGTCTTACTGTCCACATCCTTACAAAAGGATCCTTGTGATTCAATCCCATTTTACCCACTTCATCGCTTATGCCCGCTGTAAGGTTAATGGCCCAAAGAGCTTCCAATACTTCTTGTTCAGTCCCTGTCTGTAGCAATTTGATTAATAGCGGAAGAATACTTGGATCTTTCCGGTCGCCAAACTGCCTCAAGGCTTCCTGACGGAACCATTTGTTTTCATGAGAAAGCAATTGCACCAACTCCTCATTAGAATAGCTGCTTATATCAAAGGATTGAATGTGTTTGTCTCCATTCTTGGGGCCTAGCCTGTAGATTCTTCCACTGGTCTTGTGCCAGGTATCTCTTGGATCCACATGGGACAACCTGCTATCGTACCAGTCTGCAATGTAAATGGCACCATCAGGCCCTAATTTGATATCCACAGGTCTAAACCATTTATCCGTGGTGGACAAAACGATTTCCTTGTCCACATTTTCAAAAGAGGAACCCTTTTCAGTAAATGCCGTCAGCTGAATAAAATTATGCAAAGGATTGATCGCAAACATCAGGTCATTGTAATGGGCTGGCAAAGCAGCTCCCTCATACTTGATCAATGAATGGGTAAATCTTTTCTTCTCACCTTCCAAAGGCATATTGGGCAGGTAGCCAAAAGCATAAGGATTGGTTAAGGGCCCATGTTTGCCCCAGCTTTTGATATAGTAGGCTCCTTGTTTGTAGTAAGGGCCTCTGTCATAACCATTGGTCCCTGAAAACACTCTACCTTTCCGATCAAATTCCACATTGAAGGCATTGTTGCCTCCACCTTCGGAGAAAAGCTCAAAGACGTTGGTTTCCGGGTGGTAACGCCAAATCGCTTGGCCAAGGAAAGCCACATTTTTAGATACTTTGGAATTGATATTGGCGGTAGTCGTACTTCCCTGAGCGCCGTATAGCCAGCCATCCGGCCCCCACCTTAAGCTATTGGCAACCGCATGGGTATCTTCCAAGCCAAAACCTTCCAAATGCACTTCAGGGTCGCCTTCGGGTAATCCATCTTCATTCTCGTCTGCATAGGCCAATAAAAAAGGAGGACTTAACACCCAGATTTTCTTCCTTCCCAAGGCCACGCCTGTGGTGATATTTAAACCCGAGATGGCATCTGTACTTTTATCGTATTTGCCATCCCCATCCGTATCTTCAAAAAAGGTAATCCTATCTGCTCCTTTTGCTCCTGCCGGTGGGGGATCCAATTTTTTGTCAAACTTTACACGGGTATGGTTGTCAATGGCCTTGATTTTCAAACCTTTGGGGTAAGGGTATTGCTGGTATTGCACCACCCACATTCTCCCCTTATGGTCAAAACTAACCTGTATGGGCTGAACAATTTCAGGTTCTGAAAGCACCAGTTCCAGAGACAAATCTTCCGGAATAGTGAAATCCTTTAGCACATCTTCAGGAGCTGTAGGGGTTGCAAGGCTATCGGTCAATACACCTCTACCCTTGTAATTTTCCATGAAATTGGCCACGTCTTCATTGGCTGCAAGGTCCTTGATCCCTAATTCTGACTCTTTCTTACAAGCGAAAATAAGCAGGGGCAACAAAAACCAAATGGATCCCCTTAAATGTTTTAGATGCATAGTAGATTAAAATTGTACCACATGAGTCAATGGACCTGTATGTGCTATTGTTATATTTTATAATTGTATTGAACCCGAAATAGGCAATTGCTTTTCTAATACCAATTGCATTCACGGCCCTAAAAGAACCGGGATTTTCTAATCTAATCTGGAGTGAAATAAACAGCAATTAATTTAATCATATTTATACAAAAGACCTACAATAGACGCTTTTAGATCGGTTTAGGCATGCCTAAATTTGATAAACGGTCTGGACTAAAACCTTAGCCAAAAAATCAAGTTGCCGCAAAGTTATCATGAAGAAGATGCATCCATTATCAAAAGGATTGGAACCTGGGCAAAATACGCTTGGTTAAATCACCATTGCAAAAAGGAAATGTCTCTTACATTTTGGTTTTTCTATCTTACAATTGCGTTTTAGCAGCTTACATTTCTATTTTCCCACCTGCATTCGCGTTTTTCCCACTTACATTTCTATTTTTCCCGTCTACAATTGCGTTTTTCCGACTTACATTTCCGTTTTTCCCACCTACAATTACGTTTTCCCCACTTACATTTCCATTTTAGCAACCTACAATTCCGTTTTAGCAGCTTACAATTGCATTTTATCCAATTACATTTTCATTTTAGAGGATTACAATAATATTATATAAATACAAACTTGCATTTTTACAACCTATCTATACGCTTAATTATCCCCACCAGGAGTAGATGGCATCTACTCTTTATTGCCTTTAGCGTAATAATAATTCGTTTACTATGCCTGGGCGAAGTTAAAAATTGTAGAAAAAAGAGATTTTACTTTACCAACCTCAGAAATAGTTTACAGTATTAGTTTTGTTGATTATTTAAACACGCTTACTTAAATCCAGTCCTAAAGCAAAAAGTTTCAGAGTCAAATAAAATACTGGCATTACCTAAAAACACAATATATGCTTAATCAAAGATAAAAATTTACTTTTATTTGTTTATATTTAACAAAATAGTTGCAACTATCATTTTTATTTTTTCAATTTAACTGCCGTTTAATTAATGTTTTATATAAACCCAGATTAATAGGAAAAAATGGTTGAAAAATTCAAAGAAATTAATGGCGGCTTTTGGCGCAGTAGCTTTTATGCTAGTCGCCGGCTGGCAGTTTGGTGTAAGTGAGGCGGAAGCACCATTTTCGGAAAAGGAAGTGGCTTTGGAGAAGGCGATTGCAGGGAGTGGAGCTTATGGAGGAGTTTGTTGTAAAGACAATACAACCTGCCCTCATCCTATAGGTTTAATTTTCGGTGAATCAATCTGGAAAAGCGGTCAAACTTACTGCGATTAATTTTATACTATTAAAAAAGGAATTGTAGGTGTAGAACCTACAATTCCTTTTTAAATCTTTTTCAATGTTTAAAAAATAATATGAACAATAAGTTATTTCTTATAATTGGATTATTTGCTTTATGCATTTCTTGTTCTCCTTCTATTGAGGAAAACAAAAATGAAAAAATAGTGATTTTCGATGAGAAAGACCTTCCTCCTGCTATTGCGCTAAAAGGGAAAAAATACAATTTCACTGAGTTTCTAGACCCAAAGAGAATTTTATGTGTCGGTGATTTTTTAGTCGTGAGTGAAAAGTCCAATGGGGATCTTTTACATATTCTGGACATGAAATCAGAAAAACACATACGCAGTACAGGTAAAAATGGCTTTGGTCCTGGAGAGGCCACTATGGCATGGACGCTCGAGAGAGGCGCTGAGAACGGGAGTTTCTGGACTTACGATCTGGAACAAAAAATTGCTTCAATGTATGCGATTAATGACACAAGTAAATTGGCTCAAAAGCAGTTGAGATTGGGAGAAATTTTCTATTACATTATGGAAATGACTTGGGCATCTGATACAAGTATAATGGCATCAATGGTAGATGGTAATGATAAATATTTTGAAATTTCACTTCAAGGAGATACGTTAGCCACTTACGGCACTTGGGACAGTATGATCGATCGCAAAGATATTCCCTTCAATGTGATCAGCAGCATCCATCAAGGAAGCATTAAGGCATCCCCAGATAAAAGTAAGTTTATTATAGCTGGGAGACTTAGAGATTATATTGATGTATTGGATAAAAGTTCTGGAAAAATTCTTTCCATCAGGGGGCCTATAAATGAAATTCCTGAATTTGAAGTAGATTACAGCCAAGGATATCCTATGGCATCTATAATTTCAAGTCGAAGAATTTATTTTGGAAGCTACGCAGGAAAAAGTTTGATTTATGCGCTCTATGTTGGTAAGGATTATAAACAAATAAGCAATCCAGATAAGTTGAACAAGGTATTTGTTTTTGATTATCAAGGTAATATTCAGAACAATTATGAATTAGACTATCAACTTTCAGAATTCACTGTAGACGAAGATAATGGAATCATCTATGGACTCACCGTAGATGCGGAGCCCAATGTTGTTGCTTTTAAAATTCCTGATTAAGCATGTGAATTAAAACAAATTTGATTCTAGGCCAATCCTTGTTGAAAGCGATACCTTACCGTCACTTGCTAGGAGTAGATTGCATCTACTCCTTATTATCAAAAGAAAAGTAAATCTAGAAGACAATCTGTTGCTTAAAAGAATTGATAAAACCCTGTTCAACTCTCTGAGAGGATGAACTTTAAGGTGCAAAATATTTGAAAAAATCAATGCGCCACTTTGGATTTCAACCTAAAGATTTCTGCTAATTTACAACCCAGCATTATTGATCAATTCGATGATCTGTTCCTTGGTCAGATTTTCGAGCTGGCTCTTATCATAGATGTGCAACAAATAAACTTCCCTGTCTTCGATCATAATAAAGGTGATTACTCTCGCTCCTCCAGACTTCCCTTTATTCTTTGAAGATATCTTCATCCGAATTTTATATAGATTATGTCCAAGACGAATACCTAATGCAGGATTTTCAACCAGGTTTTCAATCAGATGTTGTAAGTCGGTTTTTAGGGAAGGATACTTTTTGACTAGTTTTTTAACCAGCTTTTTAAATTCAGGCGTAGGGATTACCTTATAACTCATTGAGGAAGTCTTCGGTCGATTGCTTGGGTAGTTTTCCTTCCTTCATTAGTTTTACTTGTATCAGGCTATTTTGCAGTTCTTCCAATGCCTTTTCTTCGCCATCTTCCACCTTCACATAATCCAGGGTTTTGATGAACTCCAGGAAAACTTCGAATTTATTGTCTGCGATATTGATCGTTAGCTGCTTCATGTTATAATAATCCTTTGGCTTTATAGCTTCCCTTAACTAGTATTGATAAACGAGCATATAAACAATAATGTTATCCAACGAAAATAGTTAAAAAACGCTAGAATCGAAAATAGAAATTCAATAGTCATCCATTTAAGAACATCCCAAAAGTTAAATCAGACAAATAAGTAGGTGGTACAAGATTTAATTACAACTTGATTGAACCATGAACTGAAATAACTATTTGCAATCAAACCCTGACTCTATGCTAGGAGTAGATTGCATCTACCTCTGGACTTGATTCAAACTATAACCAGGAAAACCTGGTACCAGCTTAACCCAAATGCAAACCATGGAGAAATGTTACATTTTGGCGGTAACTTGAATGATTTTGTCAGCATTGTTGCAGAAAAAAAAGCAACAATACCGCCAAAATCAAGG
>NZ_CAXBOC010000352.1:0-6270 GCF_963976465.1 uncultured Cyclobacterium sp.
TCTGCACTCAGTAGGTCGAAATAATCTATTTCAAGTATCAAATTCCTTCCGGACAATTGTTTTTCGGTTAGTTCTATGGAAAGCACCTTGTTATTGGGGAAGGAGAATTTTTCCAATACATAAATGTTTCGGTACCTCCTTTTGAAATTTTCCTTTTCAAAGAGGGTAAATACAGGCTCCATTTCTATGGCCTGTACATTGGTAGCCTTGGCTATTTTTTTATCCTCCACTCTAAACCTGATCTGGTCAATATCAAATTTCAGATTGGTTTCGTTGGTATAGGTAATGTCCAGAAAAATGTAATCCTCCAGGGTATGGATATGATTGACATTTCCAGTGATGCCATATTGGGAATTGTAAAGGCCAGTTTCATCCTCTTTTCTCTTATAGGCACCCATTGAAAATTCTCTCAATTCATTTTGGGTAAGTGGTACCAGCCCAACCCCTAAAGGACTCATGTTTTCAGGGGTGATTTCTAGCAATGTGGGCAAATCTTGATTGCCTGAAGCATATTGCACTTCATATTGAGCTATGAATTTTTGGCCGACAATGGTCACTACTCCAAGATTCTCCTTAGATTCCATATTGTCTGCTGCACTGATTTCCTGCATTTTAATACGGAAAACATTGTCCAAAGGCAAATCACCCACCAGTCCTTCGCTGGAAATATCTACATACTGTATCGGTTCGGGAGAATTAAAGTGAAGAGTTATGTTTTCCCGGATGTAAAGTTTTTCTCTATTGGAATGGGAATGGTTAGCATCAATTTCCTGGGCAATTGTAGCAAAGCCCAATAGGTTCCAAAGGCATGTTACTAAGATTAATCTTTTCATATCATTATGGGTTTTAGTTTGAAAGGATGTCCGGGTTCAATTGTTCCGGATCAATAAGATAGATGACGGTGCCATATTTTAGGTTGGCCTTGTTTTGCCGAATCCGTTTTGACACGGCCTGGGAGCTGGAGGTAAATACCTTTTGAAGTGCTGACAAGTACATTTGATTCATGGAGGAGGCTCCTTGGTTCATCTGGAGGTTCATCCCTCCTGTAACATTGCCTCCCAGGTCTTTTGAAAATTCCCTAAAGGAACTGGCAGGAACATAAAGCCCTTCCATGCCGTCTTGATCATAGATGTTTAATGCTATGGGTAAAATTTCATCTTCCACCATCACACTGCTGACAGTCAATTTTACTCTTTGTGCTTCATAGCCGCTGATCCAAGCATAGAGGTATGTCCCTTTAGGAAGTTTCCTTGCACCGATCTGTATATCTTCCAGTAAGCGAATCCTGATTCTTTCCCCCAAAGTACCTTTGCGGATTTCCTGATCAACTATTGCCTGGATGAAAGACCTTTGGGAAGTTTTCCTTACGGTATTGAAATTTTTATCGATATGGCTGGTCTTGGAAACCTTTAGCCTGGGTTTTTGAGGAACTTGGGTCTCACTTCCAATTTCTTCTTCAGTAACTTGAAGGGTAGGATCATTGGCTTTTGAGATGGAATCCACAAGGGCCATTTGAGCCCGAAAAAGATCCATGGGATCTTCATACCTTGGCTCCTCATTGGTATCTTGTTGTCTTTCCATTTGGTTTAATGCCTGAAGAATAACTTCATCTTCATCGGTATGGGCAGTGGGATTATTTTCGACTTCCAAATCAGGTGCTGGTCTCCTTTCTATTTGCGGACCAGGCTGGTTAAGGGTGTTTTTTAAAGCCAAATCAATGGAATCCAGCATCCTTTTTTCTGCTTCATTGTATTGGGAAAGGATTTCATCTTCCTGTTCAACTTCAACCCTCATGTTTTTGATGGCTGTGTACCCATCCGCTCTTTTGTACCTGGACCTGAATGCGTCGAGTTTGCCATGGATACCACGGTTTCGAACCTGATCAGAAACATTTCCTACGCTTTCCTGCAGGTCTGCTTTTCCAATGTCATCTTCCTTTTCCTCTTCGCTGTTAAAGGACTGCATGCCAAAATTCAGCAAAAGCATAAAGGGCAACAGAATCAGTGGCAAGATGTATTTTGGTTGTTTGAAGTCAATCTTCATGGTCTTTTGAGTTTAATTTTTGATACTTTTCAAGTTCAGAAATGGCATTTTCGAGAAAAATGCTGTCTTGAAAATCAATTTTATCCTTGGCAATGATTCTTTCTACTTTATGCTTTAGCTGCCCTATTCTCTTTGCCTCATTACCAATTTGAAAAAGCGCAGAAACTTCATCAGCTACTCCGGATCCCAATACTTTTGCCTCCTCCATGAGTTGGTCTGCTTCCGGTTGTTGGGAACCCTCAAATGGCAGGATAATAAAAGTGAGCAGTGCAGAAACAATAAGGCTGAACACCATCCCCGAAAAGCATTGTTCGGGATACTTATCCAATATTTTACTTAAGTGTTCCTTTCCCTTTTCATGCAGGGTACTGAACTCTATTCTTATTTCTGTGAAGAGCGTTTTATTCTTAGAAGGTGTTTTTCGAAACATGGCTGAGGTCTTTATTTTCCAGTGTTTTCCAATTGGTGATCAAAACTCCATGGCTGTTGTTTTCTGATCTTGGAATATCCATTAAATACCCTTCTGTAATCAGGGACCTGGTGATTGTGGCACTTCTTCTTTCGATTTTCTGCTTGCCATAGAAAGTGAATTTATTGCTTGGTTCCAGGGCAATGGAATCCGTCTGTAGTGTCAGTACCGAACTGGAACTGAGGATGGAATTAAAATAACCTCTTTCTTTCAGGTTATTGTACTGCAATGCACCTGATTCATCTGCCAGGTACATGGCCTTTTTCATCTGGTATTCTATGTGCTTGTCATCCGGAGTCAGGGAGAAAAACAGACTGTGAAACAGGTCCACGGCTGCCCTGTATTCGGCAGGCCTGTTCATTTGCAGATTGGTCTGTTTGGCCAAAATGGGGATATTGTTGTCCAGGATATAAATGGATTGTCTTGCATTGGACACTTGCTTGTAAGCAAAAAATGAAACTCCAATACAGATTATAACGGCAGTAATAAAGCTCCCAAAGGACAAATAAGTAGCCAGTTTAATTTTCGATTCTATGTTTTTAATGATCATGGTATTGAAATTTATTTTCCTAAAATCCCTCTAACTGACATCCGGGAAGCTGTTCTGCTAAGAGTAGAACCCGTCCTTCCCATAGTGGCGGATGCTGAGGTAACGCCCGAGGTACTGATGATCCAGGTGGAGATGGAGGGTACAGTGGTGATGGCAATTGCTCCCACCAAAAAACTTACGATGACCAAGCCAAAGGAAAGAATGCCATTTCCTGCCATCCATGCCAATTTGGACAAAACTTCATCTCCACCGGAGGTATCCAGCAGTGCTTCATATTTCTGAATTTCTTGTAGAAAAGCATATTCCTGCATCAACCCACACACGTATAAAACTAGGTAGGCAATGCCCACATACAGATTGACTGCTACAAAACGGGCAATCCAAGTGGTAAAGGCGTCCCGAAAGGCTGGCAATACGCTTACGGCCAATGAAAAGGGACCTAAAATCACCAAAATGGTTGAATAGATGATTTGTATGAAAAAGACAAAATAGACACAAATTCTTAAGATCCAGATGGCCAATAATTCCAGCAACTGGGTGACCAATAGTTGCATATTTGTCTGCATCCTTATTTTCATCTGTACCAGCGGGCCATATACATTGTCGGTAAAAAAGCCTTTAACCCCATCCACCATGACTGTACCCAGGCCTTTGTCTGCTTCCTTGGCTTGCTGGGATGCCAATTCAGTGGTTGCCTGGTATTCAACCATTTTGTCAGCCACCTGAATAATATACACCGCTCGGTCCAGCCTCAAAGCATTGATCCGTTCATTTTGGGTAGAAAACATGGCTTCTGTTTTTGCGGAAATCAGGTCGGTGGGAAAAGCAATTATTCTACAGAACATGCCCCACCACATGGTCAGCATCAACAAGCTAAATGGTCTCAAAAGTGGCATGATTTCCATTTTCTTATCCCCCACCATCATTTCATAAGATTTAATCGAAAAGAAAATCAGCATAAAAATGCAGGCCAGAGCCTGGGCATCTTGTATAAATGGTCCAAAATGAGAATAGGCATAGTCGCGCATTCCTTCAAAAAAGCGCATGACCCCTCGATCATATACACCATTTCCCTGTAGAAAGGAAATGGCTTCCTTGTACTCTTCAGGGGGAACTGGTATCTGGCCATATGCCATTGGTAACATCAAAAGGGTTAAAATGAGTGTGGATCCAGTTTTTTTCATCGCAGTATGATTCGTCTTTGTAAAATTCCCGAAAGGATTTCTTCCTCTTGATCTGCTTGCTCCAATAATTGTTCTTTGCTGTTTTGTCTTTTTTCCATGCTTTCCCGGAAAGCCAGCATTTTCTGTGAAAGGGCCAACTTGTACTCCCAGTTGCTTTGCAGTTTCCTCAGGTCCAATAAAATCCTGTGGTACATAAGCATCCGTTGCCCTCTTTCCATATCCTGCGTTTTCGCAAACCCGTACCTTTCTTCAAGACTTTTCATCCTTTCCAGGTACCAGTCATATGCACCATTTTGAAGCATATATTCCTTTACCTCTGTGGCACTGTTTTGGAAAGCATGGGTTTCAATATTATCAAGCGGAGCGAGTTCTCTTTTGTAAAAGAGTAAATACAATGGGTCTGATCCTGACAAGGCACCGGATATGCGCTTTATCTCCCGAATTGCCATATTTTTAACCGTATCAGTCTGTTGTTTGTAATAATCTGAGGAAATTTTCATGGCAGCGGCCAATCCAAGTCTTTGGGTCTGCTCCCCGGAAGTGGAAAGAGGCCTTCTGTCCAGATCGGGATAATCGGGGTGCAAGGCCCAGGTTAAAAACCAATTGGAGTTCGTAGGAATACCAAGGAAGCGCCTAGGCCCTGGAAGAAAACGGTCCTCATCCCATTGCTTGAAGACCATTCTTTCCTGTTGTGCAACAACCGCTTTGTCCTGAATTGGTGTCTGTGCTGTAGCTGTTGTCATATATAGCAGGAACAGGACAGGAGTTAATATTTTAATTTTTCTTTCCTTATTCATCGCAGGCTTTGTTTATGAATTAGGATTTGATTGATTAGATTTAAGTTCTGATCGATATCTACCTGGTAAGGATTAAGTTTTTTTAGTACACCATTGACGTTTGCCCAATACATGGATTTCTTCACTGCCAGAAGGTAGCTGGCGATAAGGTCAATTTCATTTTGAATTTTCACCAACAATTGATCCCTCACATTGGGGTTAATCAGTAAATTTTTGCCTTCAGCCAGAACAAAAGCCGAAACCTCTGATACCAGTAAAAAACTTCTTTCCTTTGCTTGGCGAATATAGGTTTCTGCAAAAAGGAGTAGGACAGGGTTCTTAGAAGCAATGGTCATGGTTTCATCGCTTAAAGAATAGATTCTTTGCAACGTCTTCCCTATCTGTTTTACCTGAATGGCATCCTTCAGCCCTTCATTTACCTGGCCCAAGGACCGGTAAATCATGGTTTCTACCAGTGCCAGGCTGGACACATTCAAGCCTATGTCATCGGTGTTTTCCCGAATCCTTGTAAGGCTTTCCTGGTAACCAATTTCAGCTACATTTCTAATGGCCGCATTTTCGTTTACTATCAAAAAGTGCTCTCGGTCAAATACCACTGTTTGAGCAAACAGTGGAAAGGAATTAGCCAAAAGAAAGAAGGTCAGAAGCTGTTTCATTTTTTTATCAGTTGAGCGTTTTTCAATATTTCATCTACTGTTGCTGAGCCTTCCAAAAGAAATTCGGGATAGGGACTCAGTCCTGATTTCTGACGGATATAGGACTCCAAACTTTTGGAGGTAGCCAAAGAGAGTCTATTGACCGACCTCAGCTCATGCAAAACGTGCTGTAACAACAAGCGTCTTTCGGAAACCTTCATTTGGTTGAGGTCACCGATAGAAGCCATTAACCCTATCAGGTAATTCATCAGGGAATAGGAATGCTTGAAGAATAGCTTTTCTGTTTCCAATGCCAGGGGAATTACCGAAGGATCACTTTGGCAATAAAAAACAATTTGCTCCTGATGATCTATGATAGCTCTTAAAAGTGGGTCTGCCGACGCGGCAAGTCCAACAGCTTCCACCAAAAGTTGAAGCTTAGCAAAACGCTCCTGAACTGCCCGATATTTTTCCTTGACCTGGCCCATCAGGTTTCTATTCACTTCTTCATTAATGGCATTTTTAGCTTGATTGGCCTTCGCCTCGGATTGCTTTTCGTGTTCATTTTTGGAGTCTTCTACCAACTGATGCA
>NZ_CAXBOC010000353.1:0-6264 GCF_963976465.1 uncultured Cyclobacterium sp.
GCTTTGCATAGGGCAATCTGTCCAATTTGCTAGTGCTATGGTAACTATCCAAACCCGAGACAGTAATGGTTCCTATTTTATCTAATTCAATAAACCCATCATCTTCAACAGCATCAGCAGCTACCCATACTTCTTCTATGTTGGCTACGATTAAGACCGTTTCATTTACTGCCAAGGTAATTTTATCTTTTAGGACACAGGAAATTTTCAAAGGACTTATTTTTACAAAGGGAGCTTTGAAGTCATTCAGGAATTCTTCCTCCAATCCTGTGGCTTTAAATTCTGATTGTGTCCATCTTGCACTGCATTGGTGTGCTTTTTTGTAAAAATTTTCATCCACATGGTTTAATGTGAAACATTTATTTTGAAGAATGTTTTCCAAGGTATGTCGTTCCACGGTATGGGGGCGAAATAAAATCCCAACAGTAGGTGGGTTGGCTCCAACATGAAATACTTGACTAAAAGGGGCCAAGTTGGTTTTATTGTTTTCAGTGTTGATGGTTCCAATAAGGTTCAGGCTTTTGAAACCACTCAGGCAATTCACAAAGTTTCTATTGTAGGCTTTGCCTTTACTGATTAAATTGTCTTTGGTAAATCTTTTCATTATTCAGCTATGGCTTCTTCTATGCTGTCACAGTATTTAATATCAAGTTCCCGAATAATATTACCGGGGTTTTCCAATGTGATTTGTTTTTTGGCAATCATGACCAGTTTCACAAACCATGCCTCATTGGGTAGAATTTTCCTATGCGTTTTGATTCCATAAGAAAAGACTTCTTTCTTCCAATCTAAAAAATACCATTCCATACTGGGTTGATGAAAAGCCCTTAAAGCCCTTTTGTCAAAGATGAATTTCTTATAGTTGCCTTCTTTTATGATATTGGTGATTTTGTGAAAAATGGCTTTAAAGTCAGTAATGGGGACATAATCTACCAATAATGTACAAATGATAATCCCTTTTGAATTATTGGTATCAACCCTGGCATACTCTTCTTCAAAAGCAATTTCAAAATCTTGCAACTCCTGTTTATTCAAAGTATCAGTCATAATCATTCTTTTTCTTCATCATTACCTATAGGTAATAAAAATAATTGATTAATGAAAAGAGCTTTTTCTTTTGTTTTTCTCCTCTTCGACAAGCTGTTTGAAATTCTCCAAGTCGTCTTCAAGCCTTACTGCATAATTTATGGTTGTTTTCATTAGGTCTTGCTGTACGGAAATTTGCTCCTTTAATCGGGATAATTCTTGGTTGATCTTTAGTAACTTATCTTCATATTCTCGCTTTAATTGCTCTTTTTCGAGCTTGGCCTTTTTTAGCTCTGCTTTAAAAATTAGATATGATTCCGGTGGAGTCCTCATTTACTTAGCTGTTTTAAATACCAAGGCAATCCTTGCCTATCTGCTCTATTTTTTTTATCGATAGGGGTAATCATTTTATCGCGGAAATTCCCCCGTCAACCTTGATTACCTGTCCAGTGATCCAAGAAGATTGATCAGAAAGTAAAAATACCGTTGAGGCTGCGATATCAGTGGCTTTCCCTACTCGACCAAGTGGATGCCTTTTTTCAGCTGCACTTTTTTTGTCCGGTGTAGAAAGCAGAGAGTTGGCCAAAGGGGTGTCAGTAAGTGACGGAGCAATGATCTTTTCAATGAATTCTCCAAAAAATGGAGCGTTCTTACAGCTCCGAGGTAATTGACCTCAAGATCCTGCCTGAAATCATCAATTGTTAGCCTTTTGAATGGTTTTAAGTTAATCGTTCCGGGGCAGTAAACGAACCCGTGAATAGTTTCAGGTAAGTTGGGTAATGCTTCAAAATCTTTCTCAATATCCAAGTGTTGCTCTCCTGTAAATGACCTGGAGTAGGCATATACTTCGGCACCATTTTGACTGAGTTTTTCTGCTACCTTTTTACCAATTCCACTATTCCCACCAATAATTACTATGTTCTTTCCCTTCATATACACACACAATGTTTACTTAGTAGAATTAATTCACAGCCAAATTGTTTAACTTTTTTCTTGATATAACAGGAAGAGAATAAAAAAAGCTGCTATTTCTTAGAAATAACAGCTTTAAATGCAGTGACTTATAAAATAAACAAATGTTTACCTTGAAAGAGAAATGTATTTAAGGAATTCATTTCTTTTTTGGTTGTCATGTTCAAATTGACCGCTATAGAAGGAAGTGACAGTACTGCTGCTGGTATCACTTACGCCTCTACTGGATACGCACATATGGTCTGCATCCATAATTACAGCTACGTCATCTGTCCCTAAAGCATTTTTAAGCTCATTACCAATCTGAACAGTAAGCCTTTCTTGGACCTGAGGTCTTTTGGCAAAATATTGAACAATCCTATTGATTTTAGACAATCCGATTACATTGCCATTGGAAATATAGGCAACATGTGCTTTTCCGTAAATAGGTACAAAATGATGCTCACAATGAGAGAAAAAAGTAATGTCTTTCTCTACCAGCATTTCATTGTACTTGTATTTGTTTTCAAATAATTTAACCTCTGGTTTGTTTTTTGGATTCAGCCCTGAAAAAACTTCTTTCACAAACATTTTCGCTACTCTTTTTGGGGTGCCTTTTAAACTATCGTCCTTCAGGTCCATGCCAAGAATATTCATGATTTCTTTAAAATGTTTTTCAATCAATTCCATTTTCAGATCATCGTCCATTTCAAAAGCATCTTCCCGTAATGGTGTGTCATGGGAAGAAGAAATATGATCATCTCCTATGTCGTCAATGGCTTGATTGAGATCAATCCCCGCTGAATTCAACAAAGTTTCTTTCTGTTTCATATAATCGAATTGTTAAGTCGTATTTTAATTCAATTTTCTCTCTCAAAATATTCCAAATAACCACAGCAATGTTTTCTGCAGTTGGATTAAGGTTCTTGAATTCATCGACATCTAAATTTAAATTTTTGTGATCAAACTTTTTCGTAACATTATCTTTAATTACATCCTTCAATAGCTTCATGTCATAGACATAACCTGTTTCAGGATCTATTGGACCTGTAAGCTTAACTTCCAAGTCATAGTTATGGCCGTGGTAACTGGGATTGTTACATTTTCCGAAAACTGCATCATTTTTTTCCGCTGACCATTGTGGGTTGTGAAGCCTATGGGCAGCATTAAAGTGTTCTTTTCTATAGATGGCTATTTTCATATTTTATTTAACAGAATTCCAGTAATTTTGTTTTTTTTAAGTTTCTATACCTTTAGATATATAGAAATTGCAATGTTTCAAGCTTTTTTTAAATGGTCAATATTACGTTTTTACCCCATTTTACCTTTTTCAACCGAAAGAACAAATATTTAAGGCAAATCGGTTCAAAATTAATCAAATAAAGGTCAAAGTCCGTCCGGGAACTGCCATAGATTCATTTTTTAATTACCCCCCATATAGACCTAGGCTGTGCAGATCTTTTATTTATTTAAGGCCAATTGGTTTAAACCTCTTGATAATAATAGTCCTAAAAACGCTTAAAATTAATTGATTTCATTGGTTTCTGAATTCCTTTACTTATCTCCTTTAATCGGTCTAGAAGAAATGTTTCAAAATTTTCCTATCATTCGGGAATTAATTGGGGGCAAAATTGACTTATATTACTGTGGTTTATTGAGGTTTATCCCTTAAGACCAGCCTTTATTTGTTTGAGTTTGCGTATGATTAAAATATTTGCTTTTACAATTTTAGTAGTATTTCCTGTTTTTTCATTTGAGATGAAACCTGCAGGAATTGTCAATTTACACCCTATAGAAAAACCTGAGGTTAAGGTAATAAGGGACAGTGTAGAAGGCCTTTGGGATAATATCCGGCAGCAAAACCCATTGCTAAAAAAGGAAGTTTTATCAATGGCTTTTAAAGGTTATTTGAAAATGATTGACGATGGATTGGTCGAAGAAGGCAGTCCATTAACCATAGTTGATTTTGATCTGCCCTCATCAGAACAAAGGCTTTGGGTAATTGACGTAAACAATCAAAAATTGGAATATGCTTCCCTTGTGGCCCATGGAAGGAATTCAGGGGGATTACATGCTAAAAAGTTTTCTAACATGCCTGAAAGCTATATGAGTAGTTTGGGATTTTACCTTACGGGTGAAACCTATTTTGGTAAGCATGGTAAATCTTTGCGCTTAGATGGAATGGAAAAAGGGATTAATGACAATGCCAGGGCAAGAGCGATTGTAATGCATGCAGCCGCTTATGCTGAAAAATCATTTATTACACGTCATGGAAGGCTGGGTAGAAGTTTAGGATGTCCGGCTTTGCCCTCTGATAATTTTGAAGCTATAATTGATTTGATCAAAAATAAAAGTTGCTTGTTTGTTCACGCAAGTGAACCTGACTATTGGAGTCAATCTGATTTTATCAAGGAGAATGTATTAAGTTAATTTTAGCTCCCTAAATTCAAAGACGGTTTATTACTTGAGTTAAACTTAAAATTATAAAAAAGATTGTCATTCCGGGACCTGACGTTTTCGAAATCACAATATTTAATAAAGCATCCCAATCAGGAGAAATCTTGAAAGCCCGGGTAAGCCGATTCAGGAGGTGTCATCTGGGTTTAAATGGGTTGACTTCTTAGGCCATTGCCTCTGTAGGCCCAATAGTAAAACCGGTTTTTCGCTAGCGCTATTAGCTCCGTATTCTTGGTCTTTAGAAACACGGCATTGGTAGGTTTAGGGAGGCATTTGAGTAGTGAAAACTCTGGGAATCCCCAAGTTGAGACTGGTTCACCCTTTCCAACCTCAGTAAACCTCAAAAAGGGTTCGCAGTGGCGACGTAGCCATTGTTTATGACAATTTAAATCGAACTGGAGTTTAGAGGTTTTTGCATCAATTTATAGAGTTCATTGTCTCTATCATAGATGTCTTTTCGAACTTGTTCTTTTTTTCTGCTATCTGTCCAAAAGGTCAAATAGAGTATAATCACAGGGATTTTTCTGGTCAGGCTAACGGATCGCTCTTCATCGCCCACTAATGCTTCTTTTATTAGATCATCCGTCCATTTTTTTTGGTCTGAAAGTAATAATTTGGCTAGTTCTATAGGCTTTTCAATACGAATACAGCCCGAACTTAATGCCCTGTCTTCTTGGGAAAAGAGTGACCTTGAAGGGGAGTCATGTATGTAGACATTGTGTTTATTGGGGAACATGAATTTCACCCTTCCAAGCGCATTGGATGGGCCTGGGTCTTGCCTCACCATGTATTTAAAATTATCAGCATTTACCGTGCTCCAATTGATTGAAGACGGAGGGATTTCATTTCCTGAAAAATCCAGAATACGCATGTTTTTTGACTGAAGGTAATTCAGGTTGTTTTTAACAGCAGGAATTACATCATTCTTCAATATAGTTGGAGGAACGGTCCAGGTGGGACTAAAGACCAAATAGCTCATGGCCCCATTAAAAACCGGAGTTTTCCTGTAAGTTTTTCCTACAATTGCATTGGAGTGAAGCAAAGTGTCTTTCTTATTGATATAATCTAATGCGTAGTTGGCTATATTGACCAAAATAAACTCCTGTACGGTAGTGTCGGGAAGCCACCTTAGCCTTTCCATATTTACACTTACCTGCTTGATAAGTTCCTGAGGGGATTTGTTCAATGCTTCGACGGTGGCCTTGCCTAACACACCGTCCGGAAAAAGCCCATTTCTTTCCTGAAAGGTTTTTACGCCTTCATACAAAATGGAATCATAGATGTTTTCTGTTCCGGGTTGCATGGAATAAGGTTTCAGGTCTTTCCATAATTGTAACCTTTTGCGAACGGTGGGGATTCCTTCACTTTTTTGGAGTATTTCAATTGACTCGTGTATCGGTATCTTTTTCCAATTATTCCCTGAGTCACGTTTTATCAACTCCAAGTATTTTTTCATGGATTGCCTCATGCGATGGTAAATCGAAAATTTTGGCTGCAGGCTGAATAGTTGTTTTTTTACATTGTTTTCCGTCACAGCCAAATAGAGCTTTTCCAATATGGTTGGCATATAGAATGAAGGCATCGCTAAGCAAAAAATCAACCTTGGCCAAATCTATTGGAGTCAGGGGGATTCCTGAAAAATATTTTTCGAAAAATATATTTAAGCCATCAAGGTGATAATCTTCAGGGAGAAAGCCATCAAAAGTGGCATTTTGAATAAGGTGGCGGAGTTCCAAGGCATTGCAAGTCAATTGCTCATCTTTTGACCAACCCGGTTGAAAAGCCCTTTCCGAATAAAATGATATTAGCTCTGTTCTCGAGTGTAAAGAG
>NZ_CAXBOC010000354.1:0-6237 GCF_963976465.1 uncultured Cyclobacterium sp.
CAACTGGACAAGCCCCGTTCAAATGAGTTTTGGAAATACTCCTTATGAGCATTTGTATACCCAACAAACTAGTCCTTACTTTCGTGCACCTCATATTTATTTGGCTATAGGTGCTCGATTTATGCCCAATAGGAAAGTAGTAAACGACGAAGAGGCCAAGCAATTGGGCGTAAACCCCAAATATTACAATGATTGTTCTGATGCGATATTGATGTCCTCAAGAGGGGGAGGAGTTTATCAAAGACAGTTTATGGAATCTTTTATTAAGCCAGGTATAGGTTTGCAAAACTGGGTTTCCAGGTCCAATTACCCTGCTCTAAACATTGTGAAAACCGGTCCTACGGAAATGTCTGTATACGTTAATCAAGATTATGCTCAGCCCACTGCGCATCTCAGGCGATATTCCATGAGGCTGGATGGTTTTGCCTCTTTGTCTGCCGCTTACTCCGGAGGTGAAATGACTACCAGGCCGTTTGTGTTTGAAGGAAATGCCTTGGAATTGAATTACTCCACCTCTGCTGCCGGGGAAATACTTATTGAATTATTAGATAAAGATGGGAATAAGTTGCCCGGATACTCAATGGAGGAATGTCAGCCCATCATAGGTAATGAGATTTCCAGAACCGTTTATTGGAACAAGTCTAAAGACCTTAGCAAGTTGGCAGGGAAGGCTGTTAAGATGAGGGTCTTTTTAAAAGATGCGGACATTTACTCATTTAAATTTGATTGATAATACTGGATAATTCTAAAAGGGGGTAAGTATTCCAGCTCGAATATAGAAGTGCAATTTATTTAAGTTGAAAATAAAATGACAATTTCTAATAAGGTGGTATTCGGGAATTTCTAGTGGGCCAACATATAATGGTGTAATAAAAGGCCATTAAATCACCTTAAGTTTCACCTATAAAGTTAATTGACTTCAGATTTGACACATTGAAATATTGTATTAATAATGTAAAATAAAGTATAAGAAAACATTTAATTCATATAATATCTTTGGTATATACATTAAAGTACCTTATTAAATTATTTATTATATGAAAAAATATATACAAGGATTACGTTTCTTTGTGCCATTGATCACAATATTGATCATGGCTGGATCGGAAGGTTATTCACAAGGTGCGAGAGAAATCACCGGGACCATCACAGATGCATCGGGAGAGTCTCTACCTGGTGTGAATATTTTGGTTAAAGGTACCTCAATAGGTACTGTGTCTGATATTGATGGAAGTTATAGAATAGCTGTTCCTCAAGACCAAAACATACTCGTGTTTTCATTTATTGGTTATACCTCTCAGGAGATGGGTATAGGAAATAACAGTACCATCAACGTACAACTCAAATCTGTCTTGTCGGATATGGACGAAGTGGTGGTCATTGGTTTTGGAGAACAATCTCGAGAATTATTAACCACCTCAGTATCCAAAATGGATGAGCGAGTATTAGAAAATATTCCCTATTCTAACGCTGCATCAGCCATGCAGGGAACCTTGGCAGGAGTGAGGGTTCAGAGCACCTCCGGGCAACCGGGAGCAGCACCTAGAGTAATCGTCAGGGGAGGAACTTCCATTAATAACCCTAATGGAGCAGCCCCTTTGTATGTGGTGGATGGAGTAATCAGGCCTGACATTAATAATATTGCTCCAAGTGATATTGAGACCTTTCAAGTGTTGAAAGATGCTGCGTCTACTTCAATTTATGGAGCCAGGGGATCCAATGGTGTGGTGGTAATAACAACCAAATCAGCCAAATCCGGATTTATTTCAGCAACGTACTCTGGTAGCTATTCATTGTCTCAACCAGGAAGTTTGTATGATCTTGCTTCTGCACGTGATTATTTGACCTTCGCCAGAAGGGCTATGATGGTTCAGGATATCTTTCCTGATGCATCTTTCAGACTGACCAACCCCGTAGGTTTTGGAACAGGAAATGATCTTAGCAATAGCACCGCATATACCACCCAATATTTAACTTCTGACAACGAGTACAAGTTAAATGAAGGCTGGGAAAGCATGCCTGACCCTCTAGACCCATCCAAAACCTTAATCTTTAAGGACACAGATTGGCAGGATGTATTGTTTAGAACTGCTGCAATTCAAAATCACCATGTATCGCTTTCTGGTGGAACAGAAAAAGCAAAAGTGACTGCTAGTCTTGGTTATTTGGACAATGAGGGGATAGCCATCACCACTGGATATAAACGCTATACCATGAATGTCAATGGAGATTTTAAAGTTAGTGATCAATTCAGTTTTTATGGAATAGTCAATTATGCCAATTCAAAAGATAATCAGGTAAATAGTATCACCAATATTTTTGCCAGGGCAATCACTTTACCTCCAACAACCAAATACCGATTTGAGGATGGTACTTTGGCACCAGGGCAGGCATTGAGCGAAGGAAATCCTGAATATGTTCTTAGGAACAGGGTGGCAGAAAACAGATCAGAAAACCTGACCTTTTCTATTGGTTCCAGGTGGCAAATTACGCCTGAATTGAGTTTTGACCCTCAACTGTCAATTTATAATAGAACAAATGATTCGTACAGTTTTCAACCTGCTGTTTTGAATGGCCCCAATAATCTGGTGGACAACAGATCTGCGAGTGCTTCAATTTCTAAATGGAGACAAACTCAGGTGGATGCAGTATTTCATTATGCCAAAACTTTAGGTGAAGCACACAATGTGAACGCAACTGCAGGTTATGCCTATTTTGGAAGAAATATTTCCTCTCTTAGCGCTTCGGGCCAAGGAGCTTCTACAGACCTTATTCCTACTTTAAATGCCTCTGCAGAGCCGACTAGCGTAAGCAGCTCCATATCGGATCAGGTTATTCATGGTTATTTCGGTAGGGTAAATTACGATTTTAACTACAAGTATTTAGTTTCTATAAATGCAAGGTACGATGGCGCATCTAATTTAGGAGCAAATTATAAATGGGGATTCTTCCCAGGTGTAGCTTTGGGTTGGAATATGCATAATGAAGAATTCTGGGAAGCATTGCCGCAGGATGTTTTTAGTAAACTAAAAATTCGTACCAGTTACGGTATCAATGGTAATATTGGAAACCTTGGTGATTTTTCCGCTCAAGGAGCCTATGGAGTAGGAGCAAGGTATGGGGGTTACGCAGCCATTCAAAACACCTTGATACCCAATCCTGAGTTGAAGTGGGAACGGTCCAAAACTTTGAATTTTGGAGCAGATCTTACCCTGTTTGACCGCTTAGGGCTTGTTCTAGACGTGTATAGAAGGGTTACGGATAACCTAATTACGAATTTGGCTTTGCCACCATCTACTGGTTTTGGTAGTACGCTTACCAATTTAGGTAGCTTAGAGAATAAAGGAGTAGAATTGGAAGTGAATTACAATGTTTTGCCTTCAGCTTCAGATTTCCAATGGAACCTAGCAGCCAATTTTGCCACCCTACAAAACAAAATATTAAAACTCCCTGAAAATGGAGCGGATAGAAATCGTGTAGGTGGATATTATGTTTGGGATGCAGGACTGGGTGACTATTCCTGGCAAGGAGGCCTTCAGGAAGGCGGTAGTCTTGGAGAGTATTATTCTCACATAGAACTGGGTGTTTATCCAACTGACCAGGATGCAGAAGGTGCACCAAGTGATACTTATAAAAGATATCCGGATACCTCATTTGGTGGGGATTATATATGGGACGATTTAGATAACAATGGGGTAATAGACGAGAAGGATAAGAAATATGTAGGAACTGAATTTCCAACCTTAACGGGAGGATTGACCAATACTTTTTCCTATAAAAATTTAATGCTTTCCCTTCGTATGGATTATACTGTCGGGCATACCATTTACAACTATGCACGTGCATTTATGGAAGGCCAATGGAAGTTGAACATGAACCTTACCCAAAATTTGGTTGACAACGGCTGGCAGGAACAAGGCGATGTGGCTACATTACCGAGATATGATTGGGAAAGTACCAGGGCCCAAATAAACGTTCATCCAAATCGCACAGGTCAAGGGTATTATGAACCTGGCGACTACCTTGCCATAAGAGAACTAAGCCTAAGCTATAATTTGCCAAAAAGTGTATTAACGCCCATTAATTTGGAAAATGTAAGACTTAGCCTAACAGGTAACAACCTGTATTATTTTACAAAATACAAGGGACTTAATCCTGAATTTGGTGGACGGGATTATGGGCGATACCCCATTCCGAGAAACTTTATTTTTGGTTTAAATATTACCTTTTAATTTAAAATAAAGGAATCATGAAAAAATTAAATATAGCTTTAATATTAAGCCTGTTTTTATTCGGATCCTGTTCCGATTTACTGGATGTTTCACCTACGAGTGTGATTACCACAGAGTCTTTTTGGAAGTCCGAAGGAGATGCAGAGGGTGCATTGATTGGAATGTATGTTAACCTTAGAAGTATATCTAACTCGACCTTGTATTATTTGGGTGAAGCCCGCGCTGATGTAGTAGCGCTTGGGACTGTAGGTGATGGCGGATGGGCTAAATATTACACCAACCGCTTGCAACCAGATAATGCCGGTCCAAGTTGGCAGAGCCTATACACCCTAGTAAACAGTGCCAACCTGATCATTAAATATGTACCAGAAATTGACTTTGCATCTGAGGAAAGGAAAAACACCATCTTGGCGGAAGCATACACAATGAGAGCATTTACTTATTTTGTAATGACGAGAACCTGGGGGGATTTACCCTTGCGTATGGTTCCAACGGAAAGTGAAAATCCTGAGTTGACACAAATTGAAAGAACCGCACAAAGTGAGATTTTTCAATTCATAAAAGCCGATATTGATAAAGCTTTACAGTTGTTTCCTGACAATAGTTACGCAGAAAACAAGATGTTCTGGTCCAAGCCAGCCACTAGTGCACTTAAAGGAGAGGTTTACCTTTGGACGGCAAAACAAATGGGAGGTGGCAACGCTGATCTCCAAACTGCATTGGACGCGTTAAAGGATATCCAAAACACAGATGTGGACTTATTGGATAATTTTGCGGATGTTTTTGATTATGACAATAAAGGCAATAAAGAAGTTATTATGGCTGTAAGATTTGCCGAACTCGAATCTGCAGGTAATAATTATTTCAACGCCATGTATCTCATTGGAAGTGCTATCCCTGCCAATATTTCTGCAGAAGCAAGGGAAACAATAGGAGCAATAGGTGGAGGGAGCAATAATATTACAGTTCCTACAACATATGTTAAATCCTTGTTCACCAATGATGATCAAAGGAAGGATGCCTCCTTTTATGAAATATACACTATCGGGGAGAATGAAGCCTTGACTTATTACACAACAATAGTAACAAAGGGAAGTGGTACTGTAATAGGGGGTAGTAGAAATTTTATTGATGACATTATTTTATACCGGTATGCTGATGTTTTATTGATGATTGCAGAAGCCAAAAATGCGCTGGGTGAGGATCCGTCAATGGAAATTAATCAGGTGAGAATGAGGGCATATGGAGACCAGTTCGATAATTATGCCTTTACATCAGGTACTGTAGAAGAAAACAATGAGATAATCCTTGAAGAAAGGTTAAGAGAATTGGCTTTTGAAGGTAAAAGATGGTGGGATTTAGTGCGCTTCGATAAAGCCATCGAAATGCTTCCTACATTAAGTGAACAAGCCAATCCTGAACAAAAAATCCTATGGCCGATCTCTACTAGTGTTTTGAGTTTGGAGAATAAAGTAACACAAAACCCAGGTTATGAATAAAGGTTTGAAAGCTTGAATACTTGGAGACAAATGATTTTTAAACAATTTAAAATTGCGCTGATATTAGCGGTGTTTTCTAGTGGAATAAATTTTGGATGTAATTCCAAAGTACCACAAAGAGCCTCGCCAAATATTTTGCTGATTGTTTCTGAGGACAACAGTCCAGATTTGGGATGTTATGGGAATAAGCTCGTACACACTCCAAATCTGGACAAGCTTTCTAAAAATGGCGTTATGTTTCTCAATGCTTATACAACTTATGCAGTTTGTAGTCCATCGAGAAGCAGTATTTTCACAGGATTATACCCGCATCAAAACGGTCAACTCGGATGGGCGACCCACTATTACGCACTTTATTCCGGGATAAAAGTTTTGCCCAACTATCTTAAAGAATCGGGCTATAGAACTGGGATCCTAGGTAAGGTTCACGTTAATCCAGCTGATAGATTCGACTTTGATTTTGCAGATTTGCCTGGCTCCAATTTTCAAAAAGAAAGTCTAAAGGA
>NZ_CAXBOC010000355.1:0-6212 GCF_963976465.1 uncultured Cyclobacterium sp.
ATCTTGTATTTGTTTTATTCTAACATGAGAGACTCCAAGGCGCCAACCTACTTGTTGCAATGTTAGCCTTCCATGTTTTTTAATAGAAACATTAATACAATTGCAGTCTTCACTGTACTCTATCCAAAGCTTGCATCCCTTACAAGAGCATACTTCCGATTCTTCCTCTAATATTTTTTTACAATCAACCATTTTCAATTTCCAATACGTCGTATAAACTTTTTATTTCTTTTCTGCTTAAATTAATTAATTTTATATCAATATGAAAGATGCTATGGTTGGCCTTTGTACATAATTCTTAATTGACTTTAGCTGTACTATTCCGGATTAATTGGAACTTATTGATACCAATTTTGGGTTGAATTACTAAGCTTGCTTGCCCAATTTGTGCTTACATTCTAATTTATTGGTGACTACATTCACCGCTTATTGCAATTCCCGCTAGGTTTCATTTGCGAATGGCTATTTGAGAAAATTTATGTAAGAATAGGGAGATTTGTGAATTAAAAAACTGTTTAATCCTTTATTTTACTATAAACTGCTTACTTTTGATTTGTTTCATTAAAAATGGGCTTTTCAGGCCCAATATGTTAAGTTAACCTTATATGGGAAAACCTTTAAAGAGACATCCCGCTTTTGTACCGGTTTCTAGAGACCATCATTTTGGGCTACTATTAGTATGGAAAATACGCCAAGGTCGAGAAAAAGGAATTGCACCGGATCGACTTTTCAATTATGTGAAGTATTTTTACGCTACGCATATGGAACCCCACTTTTCTTTGGAAGAATCGGTTATTTTTTCTTACATGGCCAAGAATGATTTACTAAGGAAAGAAGTAGAAAGCCAACATCGGGATATTCGGGAGGCGTACAAGGAGTTGAGTGGATTTCAAAAAGATGATTTGTTGAATAAATTGGATGAGTTTTGTCAAATGGTAGAAGCTCATATCCGTTTTGAAGAAAGAAAGCTTTTTCAGTATATGCAAGTAGAATTGTTAAAAAAGGAATTGGAAGAAATGGAAGAAAAGGTAGCTGCTATTCACAAGCCTGTTACTGAAGATTGGGAGGATAAATTTTGGGTTAAATAAGCAAAAATTATGTTTTCAAAAGCTTGTGAATATGGCATCAGAGCAGTGATTTACATTTGGGCTAAAAGTACTCATGGGGTTAAACTAGGAGTGAAGGATATCAGTAAAGGGATTGATGCCCCTGAATTCTTTACGGCGAAGATTTTGCAATCTCTGGCAAAACAAGATTTAGTAAGTTCTACCAAAGGACCAAATGGAGGGTTTTATATTAGCAAGGAGCAGGAGAACATGAGGTTGCTTGCGCTGGTTGAAGCGATCGATGGGGATAAACTTTTTAGAGGCTGCGGGTTAGGTCTAAAACATTGTTCTGAAAAACATCCTTGTCCGATTCATGATGACTATAAAAATATTAGAGAAAATTTAGCTAAATTGCTCTCAGAGAAATCGATAAAAGAATTGGCAAAGGAAGTGGCCACAGGAAAAGCTACTTTGACCACTATCGGGGTATAAATTTTAATAGCACTGCAAATTGGAGAATGAAAAAGGGGATTTAAAATCCTTGGCCCAAATAAAAGAATTGGTGGACTTATTTTATGGAAAAGTTAGAATGGATCCATTGATCGGGCCTATTTTTGAAGGGAAACTAAAAGGCAACTGGGACAAGCATTTAGAAAAAATGTATCAATTTTGGCAGACGGTTTTACTCAGCCAACATACCTATTATGGAAGTCCTTTTCCTCCCCATGCCAATCTTCCGATAGATCAGAACCATTTTGAGCGTTGGTTGATGTTGTTTCAGGAGACGCTTCGAGAGAATTTTTTCGGTGACAAGGCCAATGAAGCGATGTGGCGAGCTTCTAAAATGGCTGAAATGTTTCAGTTGAAAATAGCCTATTACCAAAACAAAAATATTAGCCCTTTGGGTTAAGCTCAATTTATTTAACCTTTGATAATAGAGCTAAAATTGTTCTTTGGCCACTAGTGGCTCCCTCTTTTTTGTGATTTTTTTATTTTGTGGAAGGATTCCTATATTACTTATTTTTAGAATTTGTTGAATTATTTTATTAATTTTCATACCCAAACTTTCTTTCTAGTAGTGCCTTACACCTTCTTCGTCAAAAACACTATTGGTGCTTGAATGTAAAAAATCCACGGGATTTATTTTATTCTATTTTACCGACAATACATTGGCGAAATCTTTTAAGCATTCAGAGGTAATTCAAAGATTTCTGATATATTAAATTACCGTCCAAGAACTCCAGCGATCATACCGGACATAGAAATAGGGCTTCTATTACTTGCAAAAATCGATTCGAAATTGGTCCCTTCTCTGTTGTTTTCAATTATACCATAGGGGCAGTAAACTCCGGGAAAAAATTGCGAATCGTATTATATTATCAGGGTTAATAATAGCATAGGGAATAATTTCATATGTTGCCTTTTTCGGATTCGCTGATTATCTGTAGAGGTGGTTTATACAACAGCATATAAATAAAAAAAGGTTAACTGCTCTTGAGCAATTAACCGTAAAAAGTCTAAAACAACTATTGGTATAAGTGCTTATTTTATGCTGAATTTTATTTTTGTTTTATCTTTTCAGTAGTATATCCTGTGAAACTAATCAAAATAGGGGAAGGGGATTTAGTTTTTAAAATAAAATGACCTTCAATATCAGTAACAGTACCAATGTTAGTTCCTTCTATCTTAATTAATGCTCCCGGCAGTGAATTACCATCAATATCTTTAACAGTACCCTTCCAAACTCCGTTGATATAGTCTGCTTCAACTTTCAAGCCCTCCGTATTTGGGGTCATTTCTCCCAAGTTTACCTCACCAAAGGGTAGCTTGTCTGTAGGAGACAAATCCTTGCTTAAAGAAAAAATCAATGGGATGGTCAATTCCACCCTTACCGGACGACCATTTTGAATACCGGGATGGAAGGCAGGTGCATTTTGAATTATTCTTTCTGCCAAAAACTCAAAACCATTACCAGCTCCTTTGGTTGCCTTCACATGGGAAACCGAACCATCTTTTTCTACTACAAACTGGACCAATACTTGCCCCTCCTTACCATTTTTTCTGGCATGTAAGGGGAATTCAGCTTCCTTTTTAACGTAATTGGAAAAAGCTGCCATACCCCCCTTGAATTCCGGCAACTTATCTAATAGGTTGTTTTGCTTTGCTTGCGCATACAATTGGCTGTTTGGTGAAATACTTTCGGATGGATAGGCAGTGATTTTTAACGAAAAGCCTGCCAAAATTACTAGTGCTGTAAGGCTAAAGTAGCCGATATTTAGGTGCTTAGCTTTTTTGTTTTGCGGTTTATTTAACATGATTAATCTTTGTTTTAGGGTGGAAGATGAAATAGCACTTGTCCATACCATAGGATTTTTCCCCATCGTAAGATTTAACAAAAGCTTTTTGTATGCTAATGGATGTACGATCTCTTTTACTCCTTGATCAGCCAAATATTCATGGTTTAATACCATGGCTTTCTTTACCATAAATACAATAGGGTTGAACCAGCATAGCACTGATAAAAATTCAATCATTGCCAAATCAATATGGTGCTTTTGACTGATATGGACAAGTTCATGCGCAATGATTATTTTGGTTGTTTCAGATCCTTCCTGATAAGTAGAAGGATGTAAAAAAATATAATTTCCAAAGCTAAAGGGAGTAGAGACTTTATTGGAAAGGATCAATCTTGCAGTATTTAATGGTCTGACCGATCCTTCTTTTGTCCAGCTGATTAACTTGATTAATGCATTAAGTTTTTTGGCAAATAAAAGGCTGGTAATGGTTAAATAGCCTAACAAAAGCCAAATTTCCGTAGGAATAGTTTGTGGTACCGGCGATGAGTCTATCGCAGGACTGGGGCTGCTGTGGATCAATACAGGATAGCTAAGATTGACAGCGCTTTCCTGGGGAAACCATAATGGAAGGCTAATAAACGGTACAGCCATGGCAATGGGAAGTAGTAGCAATAGCGCCCAACGATTTAGAGTAAATGCTTTTTCTTTGGCTAGAAAAAACTGAAAAAGAAATAGCAGGATTGCTGAGCAACCGATAAATTTTAGTAGGACTATCATCATTCTTTTCTACGTTTAATTTCGGTTTCTACAAGTCCTTTCAATTCCTCTAATTCTTCTGTTGTTAAATCGGCCTTCTTGGTAAAAAAAGAAGCAAATTGAAGGGGAGAATTAGAGAAAAAATCTTTTATGATGGTTTTTACTTGTCCTGAAAAATATTCAGGCTTTTCCACCAATGCATGGTACTGCCTTGAATTGCCATACAACTTGAACCCAACGTATCCTTTTTGTTGCATACGCTTCAATAGTGTTGCCACTGTGCTTGGAGCAGGTTTCGGTGCCGGGATAATCTCCAATAGCTCCTTCATGAATATGGGTTGGTTGGACCAGATCAGCTCCATTAACTTTTCTTCGGACTTAGATAACTTCATTCTACATGTTTGAAATGTGTTCTACAAATGTAAACAAATAAATTTTAATTTCCAATACTATTATGAATGGTTATTTAGTATTCAGGTCCGTTTTTCTAAGATGTAAAGTTTTATAAGCGAATGTAAATGGGCGATTTATATAGGGTAATAGGTGTACAGATGTTTCTATTCTAGCATCAATGCTGCATTTACAATCTAAAAAAGATAAAATTATCCTAAAATATGGGTGGCTTTGTTTATAGAATAGCTTGGGAATTAGGGAGGGGATACGAACACTATTCCCAAACTCATAGAATAAAATCAAGAGGTAAATGAGAAAATCTTGGCTGCTAATATTTCCGGATATTGCTGATCTTGCTGTTTCCTTACGCACAACAATTATTGATTTTATCCACCTGAATATGTTGGGCATATTTTCTTCTTATTTATGGTATTCTTTTTTCAAAAATCAAACCTTAGTTACCTTTGATCAGCAATTTAAATGCGCAGTTATTCCATTTTTTATTGGCTTTATAGGTTCCGAGTTGATCTTATTTTCCCCAGGATTTCCCACATAGCGTTCTTGGCATGTATTGCCTTATTACTATGAGAGTTTGTTAGCCTTTAGTGGATTTATTCCCCTTGGTATTGCGGTTTATATTTGCTTATTTCTAAAGCATTATTCACGTCGATCAGCAATATCGCAATAGAGTGAAATTATTGGATGTTAATTGGTAGCAACGGTTTTTTGCACTGTCTAGATGCTATTTAAGATCCACTGATAAATTAGGCCTATGCCTACACCCAGGACGATGATTAGCGGAGAAGGGATTTTACTATATCTCAAAAGAATATAGGTACCGATAATGATCATTATATTGGTGAAATTGTTTTCCATGGGTTCGAATAAAAGGTAGGCAGCAGCGATCAACATGCCACAACTCACCGCATTGATGCCTTCCAAGGCAGCCCTTACTGGCCTGTATTTTTTTAACCCATCCCAAAATCGAATCACAAAGAAGATAAGAAAAGTTCCGGGGAGGAAGATTCCTGCAGCAGCTACCAAGCCACCTGTAATCATTCCTGCTGCTCCCCATTCCCGCATGGACAATGCACCGATGTAGGAGCTAATACTAAAAGTTGGTCCCGGGATACTTTGGGATATTGCATAGCCGGTAAGGAATTCTTCAGAGCTCAAGTAGTTTTTAAACTCAACAAACTCAGTGTATAAATAGGGGACCAATACCTGCCCTCCTCCAAATATCAGGGAACCGTTTCTATAAAAGTTTTCAAACAGCCTTATGGGTAAAATTCTTGTATAATGGCCCAATACAGCCGCGACAATTAACACCGTTGCCCAGACAATAAAATTGTCCCAAGAGATCTTTATCTCAGATTTTTCTTCAATGACCGGTTGTTTGTTGTAATTATGGGTAGTGATTAGGCCTCCGATAACCAGCATGACCGGAAAAATAAAGGGAGAATTATAAAAGAAAGCGATGAAAGCTGAAATCATCATTAAAATTGCAGCCTCCACAGAGTGGATCATTTTTTTAATGGTGATTTGGGAGGCATAAATGATATAGCCTATGGCCATGGGCTGAATGAATTTTGCAAAACTTAATTCACCTTCTGTATGGGACTGCAGGTATTCTATTAAGAAGGCCGTACTGATCATCAGCAGGGTGGCTGGAAGTATCCATACCAATAAAGAAAGGTAGGCAAGATTGGGTCCACCCACC